>NZ_JBSHCT010000011.1:0-238767 GCF_053615935.1 Nocardiopsis sp. NPDC055879 | reverse complement strand
GTCAGGGCGCCATCGCGCAGCCAGCAGTACCGGTAGTCCCAGTTGCGGACTCCGCCGATCTCCTCGGGTAGGGAGGTGGTGGCGGCGGCCATGACCCCGCCGGTGGGGGTGCACAGGCCGCGGAGGGTCAACGCCGATCGGGCCGCCAACGAACTCTCCGTACCGGGCAGGGTCAGGGTGTCCAGCCACCGGGACCAGTGGTGGGCCGCCCTCTCCTGGCGTTCGGGTTCGGTGCTCTCCTCGGCGGCGAGGGAGTCGGTGCCACAGCGCAGTTCCAGGACCACGGGCTGCTCGGAACGCGGGTGGACGGTGGCTCGGGCGACGTCGTCGGTGCCGTCGTGGTCCACGTGCCACTCCACACCGGGGGAGCGCAACACCATGGGGAAGTCGGCGCCCTGGACGCGCAGCCCCTCGGGCTCGATGGTGAGGCGGATCGGGGCGCGACCGAAGTCGGGGCGTGGCGCGAACTCGATGGTGGCGGGCGTGACACCGGCGATCACACGGATGAGGTCGGTGCGGCCGGGTTCGGTGTCCTGGGCGAGGTAGTCGGTGACCTCCAGCCGCGACCAGCGGGTGCGCACGGTCATGGTGCCGGGCAGGTAGCGCTGTCCCAGGGGGAGACCGCCGTGGGCGGGGGCGATCGCGAAGACGCCCGCCTGGCGCCCGCCCAACACCTCGGCGAACAGGGCGTTGGAATCGGGTTCGGGGTGGCAGAACCACAGCAGCCGCGCGTCCGGTCCGATCAGCGCCACGGAGGACTGGTTGGAGAGCATGGACATGCGCTCGATGGGAGTGGGCCGTTCGCCGAACACCCAGGAGCGACGCTCGTTGGCGAGCAGGGTCAGGAGCGTGGCGGCGGTGGGGGTGTCCGGGACGCTGTGCGAGGCGACGGTGGGTTCGGGGCCCACGCGGACACCCGCGTCGGCTCCGGTGTTCAGGTTCGTGAACACCGGCTCCTCACCCTCGCCGCCGCCGATGTAGAGGAGCGCGGTGGCGTCGACCTGTTCGCGGAGCACCTCCAGGGCGGCGGACTTGTCCGTGGGGGTGTCGACGGTGAGGTCGGTGTCGAACTCGGTGCCGTGGGCGCCGACGAGGCGGACCTCGGCGGGCAACCGGGACAGCACGGCGAGGTCGCGCAGGGGACGGGCGGAGACGACCGCGCACACGGTGCCCGGCAGGTCGGCCAGGTCGCGCAGGGCGCGGACGGCCTCCGGCAGGGGGCCGCGGTGGTCGGAGCCGACGGGGGCCAAGGCGCCGTCGTAGTCGCAGGCGACGAGAAGTCGCGAGGTGCGCGCCAACGCGGAGACGCGTTGGCGCGCGTCGAGAGGCATGGTCGCGAGAGTTGTGTCGGTCGCCCTCGTGGACGTCGCTTCGACCGCTTGGGTGAGCGTCACGTTGCCTCCTCCACATGGTCCACTACATGACCTGGGAAAATAGGTGAGATGTAGGACTCCGCGCACATGCGATCGGTTCACACGGGATCGGTGTGGAAAACGTAGACGCAAGGATGGTGGCGCGGGATGAGCCTCGGGGAACTTTGACCAGATATCAGGAACTTTTAACGCGCAGTGTGGCGAATCAGCTGATGTCGGTCGTTCCAGGAAAGAACGTCTCCCCCGGAGGTCAACGCGAGACTACCCGCGTCGTGGGACTCCTGCGACCGGAGTGCAAAGTGATGCAGATCACCCGAAAACGAGGACCGGAGAACCTCGGGAGGTTCCTCATCTTCGGCGCTCGAAAAAGGCCGGGTGGGACGGTGTGTCGCCCACCCGGCCGGGACTTCGCGGAAGTCAGCCTCGGAGATCGTTCTCCGGCTTGCGAAGGTGGTGGACCCAGGCGGGCGGGACGTTCGCGAAGACCTTCTCCGAACCGATCCCGTAGCGGTCGATCCAGTCCTGGACCACCCAGCTCGTCCGGGCCTGGCGCAGGTAGTCCTCGCGCTTGGCGATGACCGCCTTGACCTCCTTCGTGTACAGGTATCCGTAGAACGACAGCGTTCCGCCGGGGCGGAGCACCGTGAAGTAGTAGTCGAGGATGTCCTTCACCTGGTCCGCGGTGAAGTTGGCGAACGGCAACCCGGACACGATCACGTCGTAGGTCCGGTCGGTGCCCAGGTCGTTCACCAGGCAAGCGTGCACCGTGGCGGAGTCGGCGATCCGTGACATGTCCGGGTCGGTCGACAACAGCTCCTCGACGTGGGCGGCGAACTCGGGGTTCGCCTCGACGAGGTCGAGGGTGTCGCCGGGGCGCATGGCGGCCGCGATCCCACGGCTGATGGCGCCGGTGCCGGCGCCCGCCTCCAGGATGCTCAGGGTCCCGTCGGGGTCGGTGCGGTGGCGGATGTGTTCGGCCATCTCATAGGCGAGCGCACCACTGCTGGGCAGGATGGATCCGGTGGCGTGGAAGGTTCGCAGCGCCTGACTGAAGAACAGTCGGGTGTCGCGCAGTCGTTCCTCGATTCGGAGGGCGGAAAGGGGTCCGGCATGGCTGTGTGTCTCGGACATGCTTGAACGCTAACGCCTCGGCGGGTCGTGGGGGAATTCACGTGGGCGTTTGTCCGGGAAACACCGGGTGGGCATCGCCACTCGGAAAACGGGAACCGGTGGTGGGCCCGCGCCGTTCCACACCGCCCGCCCTACCCTGAGGGCATGAGCGCACCGGACAGCACATCCCCCGTCCCCGACCACCCTCGAACGGCGTTGGTCACCGGTGCCTCCAGTGGGATCGGCGAGGAGTTCGCCCGCAGGCTCGCCCAACGCGGCCACGCCCTCGTCCTGGTCGCACGTCGCGCGGAGCTTTTGGCGGAGGTCGCGTCCGACCTGCGGGAGAGCTACGGAACCCCCGTCGAGGTCCTCGTCGCCGATCTGGGCGTCCCCGAAGGCCTCGCCTCGGTCACCGAACGCCTCGCCGTGGACGGCACGGGGGGCCTCGATCCCATCGACCTGCTCGTCAACAACGCGGGGCGTGGGGACGGCGGCGTCTTCGCCGAGCAGGAACCCGCCGAGATCGACGCGATGCTCGACCTCAACGTTCGCGCCGTCCTCCAACTGACCCGAGCCGTGCTCCCCGTCCAGATCGCCCGGCGGGCCGCCGGCGAGACCCGGAGACTGGGCGTGGTGAACGTGGCGTCCATGGCCGGGGAGATCCCCGCCAACCCGGGTGGTTCGGTCTACGGGGCGGGCAAGAAGTTCGTCACGATGTGGAGCGAGAGCGTCGCCGCCGAGGTACGTAAGAAGGGTGTGCACGTCACCGTGGTGCTGCCGGGGTTCGTGCGCACCGACATGACCCGCGAGGTCCAGGCGCAGGGAATGCCCCAGTTCGCGTTCGTCCACAAGGAGCACATCGTCCGCGACGCGCTCACCGCGTGGTCGGCGGGGCGCCCCGCGGTCATCCCCGGGGCCCAGTACAAGACCGCCGACGGGCTCCTTCGCCTGCTGCCACGACCCCTCGTACGGGCCGTGGCGCGTCGTCTGGCCTGACCCGTGGCCCCGACCCGCGGACCGGGATCGGACGGTGGATCCGGGCGGGGCCCTTGCCGTGACCTGGCACACCCGCCGTTCTCACATGCCGAGACTCCTGGGCCCCGGTTGGGCACCGGTGGTCCGGAGCACCTACTCTGGTACAGCACTGTCGGTCGAGGAAAGAGACCATGAAGACCTTCGAAGAGCTGTTCGCCGAGCTGTCCGAGAAGGCACGCTCCCGCCCCGAGGGGTCCGGGACCGTCGCCCAACTCGACGCCGGCGTCCATGCCATCGGCAAGAAGGTCGTCGAGGAGGCAGCCGAGGTCTGGATGGCCGCCGAGTACGAATCGGACGAGCAGGCCGCGGAAGAGATCTCGCAGCTCCTCTACCACCTCCAGGTTCTGATGCTGGCCCGTGGCCTGCGGCTCGAGGACGTCTACAAGCATCTGTAGGTCGGCCCGCCCCACGCCCCTGCCGGGCGTGAGCGTTCGCCGGCCACCGGACGTCCCCGTACACGTAAGAGCGATCAAGGAACCACGACATGCCCGACATGCTCAGAATCGCCGTGCCCAACAAGGGCCAACTCTCCGAGCCCGCCGTCCAGATGCTCACCGAGGCCGGTTACCGGCAGCGCAAGAGCAGCCGTGACCTGGTGCTGGTCGATCCGGACAACAACACCGAGTTCTTCTTCCTGCGACCCAAGGACATCGCCGTCTACGTCGGCGAGGGCATCCTCCAGGCCGGGATCACCGGCCGCGACATGCTGCTGGACTCCGGCGCGCCCGTCGACGAGGTCCTTCCCCTCGGCTTCGGGGGGTCCACCTTCCGATTCGCGGCCCCCGGCGGCGCCGGAATGAGCATCGACGACCTCAACGGCAAGCGCATCGCCACGTCCTTCGACGAACTGCTCCGCTCCTACCTGGAGGAGCGGAACGTGTCGGCGCGGGTCATCCACCTCGACGGAGCCGTGGAGAGCTCGGTGCAGCTCGGCGTGGCCGACGCGGTGGCCGACGTGGTCTCCACCGGGACCACCCTGCGCAACGCCGGGATGGAGACCTTCGGTGACCCCATCCTGGTGTCCGAGGCCGTGGTCATCCGGCCCACGAACGCGCCCGACAACCCCCAGATCGACCTGTTGCTGCGGCGGCTGCGCGGTGTTCTGGTGGCTCGGGACTACGTGATGATGGACTACGACGTGCACGCCGAGAACCTGGAGGGCGCGGTCGCGCTCACCCCGGGCATGGAGGGGCCGACGGTCTCCCCACTGCACCGTGAGGGCTGGGTCGCGGTGCGTTCGATGGTGCCGCGCAAGGAGGCCCAGCGCATCATGGACGACCTGTGGCAGCTGGGGGCCCGAGCGATCCTGGTCACCGACATCTACGCCTGCCGCCTGTAGGGAAACGGCCCGTACGAACGCGCCCCGCTCCGATCCGCCGAAGACGCGGTTCGGGGCGGGGTTTCTCGTTTCCCTCCGCGGCTCCGGCATCCTGGGGGTGCCGTCGAAGAGAAACGAGGATCGTGGAAGATGTCCGCCCCCCTGCGCCCGGTCACCCTGGCCGCCGTCCCCCTCCTGTTCGTGGTCACCACCGGATGTCTTCCGCCCGGACTCGACCAGGATTTGGTACCCGACGAGGACCAGGACCTGCTCAACGTCCTGGTGTGTTCACAGACGTACCTGGACCCGTTGTGCGAGGGGCGTGAAAACGGGTTCGACGACGAGTGGGAGGAGATCGAGACCTTCCTGAACGAATCACCCGAGGTCGTTTCGTACCTCTTCGTCACTCAGGAGGACGCCTACCGGCAGTTCCTCGAAATATCGGAGGACCCGCCGGAGGGGCTGCGCCCGGATAGCTTCCCGCCCCGGTACGACGTGAGGGTCGAAGACGGTAACCGGCGTGGGGCGGTCGCTTCGGCGATGGCGGAGATGTGCGGGGTGGTGGAGGTCCACTACGTCGAGGCCGGAGAGGATGCGCGCACCGACTTCCCCGGGGCGGGATCGGGGTGCTGACCGTCGGCGGGACGTGACTGTAGGGCCGCCCAGATCAGCGGAACCTGGAGGGGCACACGGCCCCAGGCGATGAGCCGGTTGTCGGCCGGCCCGGGCAGGCGGCCCGAACCCGAGTCCAGGGCCATCCGTACGTTGGCGGGCCACACGGCCACCAACAGCGCGGCGGCGGCCGGGCCGGCCCACTTCCGCCGGGTCAGCAGGCCGACCCCGCAGGCCAGTTCGGCCGCCCCGCTGCCGTATACGAACGCGCGGTGGGCGGGCAGCCGCCGGGGCATGATCGCCTCGAACGGCTTCGGTGCGACGAAGTGCAGCATCCCGGAGGCGACGAACAGGCCTCCGAGCGCCCGCGGGGCCACTCTGCGCAGTACGCTCACGCGTTCGCTCATGAACTCTCTCCCTCTCGTGACGTGCCGGGATCCAACTTACTCGCCGGTAGGTTCGGGGCGGAAGGGAGACAGCCCTTCACGAGGGCAGGAAACGCTCCCAGAACACGTTCTCCTCGGAGACACCGCCCTCGACCGCGGCCTCCAGAACCGAGTCGATTAACGGCGGCGGCCCGCACACGTACAGGTCGGGGAGCACGCCCTCGGACTTCAGACCCGATCGCACGAGGTCGGCCGGGGTCCCGACCGACCCCCGCCACGTGTCGCTCGGGCGCCACACGCAGACGTCGAAATCGAAGCCCGGGAGGCCACCGAACGCGGAGATCGCCGGAGCCTCGGCGGACAGCTCACGCATCTCCGACAACCCGAAGACCTCCTCTTCCTCGTTGACCCCGAGGATCAACCGGACCGGATACGGCTCCTGCCACTCGACCATGTGCCGGGCCATCGACAGCATCGGCGCGAGACCGGTCCCGCCGGCGACGAGCCAGCGTGGCCGCAGCCCCGTCTCGTTCAGTCCGAAGGCGCCCAGGGGGCCGCGAACGATGAGCTTCGATCCGGTTCGGGCCTCGTGCCGGAGGTGACCGGAGAACGCGCCATCGGGCCGCAACCGGACGAAGAACTCCATCAGTCCCTCCCAGTTTCCGGTGTTGGCCAGTGAGTACGCCCGCTTGGCGTCCTCCCGGTCCGGCGGCTGGAGTTCCACGAACCGGCCGGGTTCGAACTGGCAGTCGAGCCCCTCTTCGGAGTCGGTGTCGACCCGCACTTCGAGGCGGACGGTGTCCTTGGCCACCTCCTCCAACGTGGTGATCGTGGCCTCCCACACCGGGATCTCACCGCGCAGCACACGCGAACCGTCATAGGGCAGGTCCGCCGAGACCGGTCCCCGGGGGAAGGTGCGGCACAGCAGCACACCCCTGTGCTCGTCCCGGTCCTCCTCCGGCAGCGCCTGAGGACTGTGGGAGCCCAACTCGTACTCGCCGTCCGTCACGTTGGCGTGGCAGGACCCGCAGGTGCCCCGCTTACACGAGGCGGGCAGAGTGGCGCCCGCCGCCGCTGCGGCCTCCAACACGTTCTGCTCGGGTGGGCAGCAGAACTCCAGGTCCTCTCCATCGGAGGTGGACAGTGTGATCGGGTGGCACCCGCCACCGCCGCACCCGCAGGGCTCGGAATCGGCCGCCGACGAGTCCGGGACCGTTTCGGTCATGCCCCCACCTCGCGCAGCGCCGCGGCCACGTCGGCCACCGGGTCGTCGATCGTCCGCAGCCCGAACCGGTCGATGAACTCGTCGGCCAGGTCGGGTGTGAGGTAGGCGGGGAGCGTGGGGCCGAGGTTGATGCCGCGGAAGCCGAGTGCCAGCAGCGTGAGCAGGACCGCCACCGCCTTCTGCTCGGTCCAGGACAGCACCAGAGTCAGGGGCAGGTCGTTGATCCCGCACTCGAACGCGTCGGCCAGCGCCATGGCGATCTTGATCGCGGAGTAGGCGTCGTTGCACTGCCCCGCGTCCAACAGCCGGGGGATCCCCTCGATGTCACCGAAATCGTGTCGGTTGAAGCGGTACTTGGCGCAGCCCAGGGTGAGGATGATCGAGTCGTCCGGCGCCCCGAGCGCGAACTCCGTGTAGTAGCTGCGCCCCGGCGTGGGCCCGTCGCATCCGCTGATCAAGAAGAAGTGCCGGATGGCGCCCCGCTTGACGGCGTCGGTCACCTGGTTGGAGATGGCGAGCACCGCGTCGCGCCCGAAGCCCACCATGATGGACTTCTCCTCCGGATCGGTCTCCTCGTATCCGGGAAGCGCCTTCGCCGCCCGGATCACCTGGCGGAAGTCACCGTTGGCGACGTGCCGTACCCCGGGCCACCCGACGGGGCCCGTGGTGAAGATCCGGCGCCGGTAGGAGGCGTGTGGTTCGATGATGCAGTTCGACGTCATCAGGATCGCGCCGGGGAACCGGGCGAACTCCTCCTGCTGGTTCTGCCAAGCGCCACCGTAGTTGCCGACCAGGTGGGGATAGGCCTTGAGTAGCGGGTAGCCGTGTGCGGGGAGCATCTCGCCGTGGGTGTAGACCTTGACCCCGGCGTCCTTGGTCTGTTCCAGCAGATCGGCCAGATCCCGCATGTCGTGCCCGCTGACTAGGAGCGCCTTGCCCTCGACCGGTGTCGTCCGCACGGCCGTGGGCTGTTGGGCGCCGAAGGTGCCGGTGTTGGCCCCGTCGAGCAACTCCATGACGGTGAAGTTCAGGTGCCCCAGGTCGAGGGCCCTTTCGAGCAGTTCCTCGATGTCGGTCGGGTCGGTGGCCAGGTAGTCCAACGCCGATTCGACCCCGCCGAAGACCTCCGCGCTGTGGCCCCCCAACACGTGAGCGTGGTGGGCGTAGGCGCAGATCCCCTTGAGCGTGTAGAGGTGCAGCGAACGCATCCCGATGACGTCCGGGCCGACGGCGTCGAGACCGGCGTCGACGCGGACGTCGGCCGACTGGCGCAGCAGCCCCTCCATGTCCGGCGCCGGCCGCCAACGGGCGGGGCCGGCCGGCTCCTCGGGGATGATTCCTCGGGCTCGCGCGGCCTCCTCGTACGCGGCCTTCGCCCGGTCCCGGACCGCCGCGGCCTCCTGTAGGAGGGTGACGAACCGAGTCTGGCTGAAGTTCACGTTGGTGAGCGTGTTGAAGACCGAGAAGAGGATGAAGCCCGCGGCCTCGTCGTCGGGCGCGGACAACGCCCGCGCTCTGGTCGCGTACTGGGCGATGCCCTTGACCGCGTGGACCAGGAGGTCCTGTAGGTCCGAGGTGGGGGCGTCCTTGCCGCAGTTGCCGACGGGTCCTCCGCAGCCGATGACGGCGCCGGTCCTGTCGGTCTGCTCGCACTGGAAGCAGAACATGCGTGGTCCTTTCACGGACTCGTCGTCTCCGTGGGCTCCGGATGTGGTCGGAGCCGCGGGGCGAACGTAGACCCGTGCCGGGACCCGTTTCCTTGACCCCGGTCAATCGGCGACCGAGTGTGACTCGGATCCCACGGTCGGCCCTCACCGCTCCAGAAGGGCGGCCAGCCGGGGAACGTCGTGCAGGACGATGCGGTTTCCCGCCACCTCGATCAGACCGGCGGCGGACAGGTCGTGCAGTACCCGGGAGAACGTCTCCGGAGCGATGTTGAGCCGGGAGGCGAGCACCTGCTTGCGGGTGGGAAGGAGAACCACGCTCCCGCCCGCGCCGTCGCTCTCGGCCTCCCGCAACAGCAGCCCCACGACCCGCTGTGTGCCCGACATCAAGGAGTAGGACTTCACGTCCTGGAGCAGCTGGTGGAGGCGCCCCGCCATGTTCGCCAGGATCCGGCGGGCGAACGCCGGGTCCCGGTCGAGCAGACCGAACACCGCCGTTCCGGTCACGACCAGCAACTCCGTGGCGGTCAGTGCGGTCGCGGTGGCAGGGGCGTCGTGTCCCTCGAAGAGGATGGCTGCCCCGAAGCTCTCACCCTCCCGGATGATCTCGACCACCTTGCGGGCTCCGTCGGCGGTCGACACGGTCAGTTGCATCTGCCCGCGCAGGACCATGAAGAATCCGCGGACCGGGCTCCCCTGGTGGAAGGCGGCCTCGTCCTGGTCCAGCGATAGGAACCGACAGCCCCTGGAGAGGGCGTCGAGTTGTCCCGGGGCGAGCCCTTGGAAGAGCGGTGTTCGGGACAGCACGTCCGACACCGACGTGGTGGTGGGCATGTGGGGTTCTCCTGCTCGGGGCGGGCCGGAACCGGGAGCCGGGCCCGCCCCCGGTTCCTCGGGTGACCGTGCGCTCCCAGTCTCCTGCGGCCATCGGGTCCCCACCCGCCGACGAACGGCCCTCTTCGTTCGCCGAAGGACGTATCTCCCCATCCACCGGGCCCTTGCCGCTCGGGGCGGGCACAATGGGGCCATGAACCAGCGAACGGGATACCTCGCACCTGAGGAGGAATCGGTCACCCTGGCCCGCGTGACCGGGGAGACCGGCGGCGATCTGGTGCTGCGCCGCGTGGGCGCGCACTACGAGATCTACTCCAACGGTCTTTTCCTCATGGACACCCGGGACGGCACCTCGGAGCGGGAGATGGTCCGCGAGAGCCTGGAGGCCCTACCGAAGGGGCGTTCGCACGCACGTGTGCTGATCGGTGGGCTGGGCGTGGGTTTCTCCGCCAGGGAGGCCCTGGACCATCCGCAGGTGTCTCGTGTGGACGTCGTGGAACTGGAGCCCCAGGTGATCGCCTGGCACGACGACGAGCTCGGTGAGGCCGCCGACTTCGTCCACCACGACCCTCGCTGCCGGGTGCACAACGAGGACATCGTCGCCTGGCTGACCAAGGCCGCGGCGAAGCCGAAACCCGCCCGCTACGACGTCATCTGTCTGGACACCGACAACGGACCCGACTGGACCGTGGTGGAGAACAACAACCGCCTGTACGAGGCGGCCGGCCTGGAACAGCTCATCCGGTTGCTGGCTCCCGGAGGGGTGCTCTCGTTCTGGAGCGCCAACGCCGTCGAGAGCTTCGAGAAGCTGCTCCACACCCGCTTCGAGGTGGTGGAGGTCGTGGAGGTCACTGTCGCCCGGGGCGTCCCCGACACCGTCTACCTCGCCTCGAAACCGTGGGTGGAGCAGCCCTCCTAGTGCCGCGACGGCTCGGATCAGCCCCTGTTCCGGGACATGTAGCGGGCGAACTCCTCCAGGGAGATGCGCTGGTCACCGTCGGAGTCCATCGCCCGGACCACCCCGGCGGCCTGCTCCTCGGTGGTCTCCTCACCCAGGTTGCGCATCAGGGAGGCCAGCTCCTGCGCGGAGATGAGGCCGTCGCCGTCGACGTCCACAAGGGCGAACGTGGCGGCGTACTCGGTGGTCTCGGGCATCGGGGGTCACACTCCGGATCGTCTCGGGATGAGGGCTCGGGCAAGGTTACCGCCGCCCGACAGGGCCGGGAAAGCCCGCGGGGCCGTGCTCCGAAAGGAACACGGCCCCGCGACAGGGGATGGCTCAGGCGTTGTTGGTGGAGGCCCTGGAACCGACCCACCGGGCGATCACGGTGAAGAGCAGCACCAGCACGAACAGGCACAGCGCGGCGCCCCAGGCGCGGTCGATACCGGCCTCGAAGGGCTGGGCGGCGCCCTTGAAGAGCTGGAGGGGAACGGCGCCCTGCGGGTCGCCTTGGAAGCCGGTGACGATGAGTCCGGTACCGAAGGCGGTCAGCATCAGCGGAGCGGTCTCACCGATGCCTCGGGCGATCGCCAGCATCGAACCCGTGGTCAGACCCGGCGCCGCGGTCGGCAGCACCGTGTGCACGATCGTCTGCCACTTGCGCGCGCCCAGACCGTAGCTGGCGTTGCGCATCTCGTTCGGGACCAGCCGCAGCATCTCCTCGGCGGACCTGGTCACGATGGGCAGCATCATCACGGCGATGGCCACGGCGCCCACGAAGGTACCGAAGCCCATGCCGCCCCAACCGATCACCAGCAGGCCGTACACGAACAGACCCACGAAGATCGACGGGATACCGGTCATCACGTCGGTGAAGAAACGGATCGCCGAGGTCATCCGGTTGGGCCCGTACTCGACGATGTACACGGCGGTGGCGATGCCGAACGGGATCGACATCAGGATGGCCAGCGACATGATGTACAGGGTTCCGAAGAACCCGGCCGCGTAGCCGCCGCCATCGCGTCGGGGCGGGGGCTCGGTCTGGGTGAAGAAGTCCAGGTTGACCACGCCGATACCGCGACGGGTCACCTCGAAGATGATCAGCACCAGGGGGATCATGGCGAGGATCATCGCGCCGGTCAGGAGCACGGTGGCGCTGCGGTCCTTGAACCGGCGGAACCCGGAACCAGGGGGGCGTTGGCTCAGCGGAACGTGCTTGCGCGGGGGAGTCGAGGTCATGGTGCTCATACGGCGGCGTCTCCCGTCATGCGCCCCAGGCGCCAGACGATGACGCGGGCGAGGATGTTGACGATCATCGTGACCAGGAACAGGGCGACACCGATGGCCATCAGTGCGGTCCTGGCCTCGGGGCCCGCCTCGCCGAAGGTCGCGGCGATGTGCGAGGCCATGCTGCTACCGGTGCTGAACAGGCTCGACCCCCAGGACTGGGAGCCACCGATGAGCATCAGGACCGCGATGGTCTCACCCAACGCACGGCCCAGACCCAGCATGGCGGCGGCCACGATCCCGGAGAAGCTGGCCGGTAGCACCACCTTGCGCAGAACCTCCCATCGGGTGGAACCCAGGGCGTAGGCGGCCATGCGCTGGTCGATCGGGTGTACCACGATGACCTCGCGGATGATGGCGGTCATGATCGGCAGGATCATGATCGCCAGAACGATCCCGGCGGGCAGATAACCGACACCGCGGATCGGGCCCTCGAAGAGGAAGAACCACCCGAACGTGTTCCCGAGGAACTCGAAGAACGGGCGGAGCACGTTCGGCAGGAACCAGTGCAGGCCCCACAGACCGAAGATGACGCTGGGCACCGCGGCCAGCAGCTCCACCGTGTAGGAGAGCGGCTTGGCGAGACGGCGCGGTGCCAGGTGCGTGATGTAGAAGGCGACCATGATCGCCAGCGGCAGTGCGATGACGATGGCGATGGTCGCGGTGACCAGGGTGCCGTAGATGAACGGCCAGGCACCGTAGGTACCGGTGATCTCGGTCCGGGAGCTACCGGAGGTCCAGTCCTCGCCGGTGAGGAAGCCGAAGAAGCCTTCCTTGGCGAAGACGGGCCAGGCTTCGGTGGTGGTGCGGATCACCATCAGGGCCAGGATGACCAGCACGATCGTTCCGCAGGCCGCGACGACCCACTTGAAGATCGGGTCGGCCATGCGCCCCTTGCCTGAGCGGAGGGAACTGCGCCGGGGTTCCTCCGGGGCCGGGGCCTCGGGGGCCTGAGTGGACATTGTGCTTCTCCTTGATGGCTTTCGTGGGAGTCGGAGAGCGGTTCACCCCTGTTCTGCGTGCCCCGGGGTGTGAGGGGGGCGGGGCCGGAACCTGAGTTCCGGCCCCCAAGAAGCGAGAGAGGCGGTGGGGCCGGGACCCAGCGGTCCCGGCCCCGGAGGGGTTACTCCTCCTCGGAGCCCTCTTCGGCCTCGGCGTCTTCCTCGGTGCCGGCCTCGGCGTCGTCACCGTCGGTGGCGTCGTCCTCGGCGCCCTCCTCGGTGTCGCCCTCGCCGCCGCCGTTCTCGGAGTTGGTCTTCTCCAGCTCGGCGATGACGCGGTCGGTCAGCTCGTCACCGAGCGGCGCGTAGCCCAGCTCACCGGCGACGTCCTGAGCACCCTCGTCGGTCAGGGCCCAGGTCCAGAAGTCGATGATGGCGTCGGCGGTGGCGTCCTCGTAGCCGCAGGTGTAGGTGAAGATCCAGTTGGTACCGGCGATCGGGTAGCCCTCGCCACCGATGTTGTCGATCGAGAACTGGAAGTTCTCCGGAACCTCGGCCTCCTCGGAGGCCGCGATGGTGGCCTCAAGGGTCGGCTCGATCGGGTTGCCATCCTCGTTGACGATGGTGGCGACGGACAGGCCCGCCTCCTGGGCGAAGGACTGGTTCAGGTAGCCCATGCCGCCCGGGTTCTGGCTGATGCCCTGGGCCACGCCGTCGTTCTGCTGGCCGCCGACCAGGCCGGACGCCCAGTCGAGCTCCTTGCCCTCGCCGTATTCGTCGGCCCACGACTCGACCTCGGTGGAGAGGTAGTGCGTGAACACCGCGGTGGTGCCGGAGCTGTCGGAGCGGTGGACCGGAACGATCTCGTCGCTGGGCAGGTCCAGGTCCGGGTTGAGCTCGGCGATCGCCGGGTCGTCGAACGTGGTGATCTCGGTGGAGTAGATGTCGGCGATGGTCTGCGCGTCCAGGACCAGACCGTCCAGGTCCGGGTTGTCGAAGGCGATGACCACGGAGCCGAACACGACCGGGAACTGGACCGCTTCGCAGCCGCGAGTCTCGGCGGCCACGGCCAGGTCTTCGTCACCGAGGTACTCCTCGGAGGAACCGAAGTCGACGGTCTCCTCCAGGAACTGCTCGATGCCCGCGCCGGAGCCGACGCTCTGGTAGTTGATGTCCACGCCCGGCTGGACGTCGTTGCCGTAGGTGTAGATCCAGTCCTGGAAGAGAGGGTCGGGGAAGCTGGCCCCGGCACCGGTCAGCGAAGCGCTGAGCTCGGCGTCTGTACTGGCGGCACTGCCGCTGTCCTCGTCACCGTTGCTGCACGCCGCCGCGAGCAGGGGGATGGCCGCCAGAACGGCGAGCTTGGAACGCCCGTTGCGCATGTCGTAGTTCTCCTCGTTGAATCACCGCTGTCGGGGCTGACGTAAAACGACACTAGGCGGGCAGAAAGACCCCGGGTCATCGGAAGAGAAGACGTTCGATAGAAGAAGAGTGAATGCCGGATGAACGAAAGTCACTTTTAGATAACGGGAGTCGTGTGGGTCGGTTTCCGTTATCTCGCGTGTTCGGCGAGTGACGTGCCGTTCACCCGCTTGAACTGGGAAAATAAGAAAGTGGTGTGGAGGGATGGGATTGTTCATCCCTGGTTCCGATGACGTGTCGACTCCCGCTGTGTCACCTGAACGTGTGTCGGAGAAGGCCGTTTGGAAACACGGTAGAACGGCCTCTCCGATCGCGCCGGAAGGCCTTTTCCTTGGAGTGCGGAAGATTCTTTCTCCGGCCTATCCACCGTTTCCCGTGTCGAGCCGATAACCGATCCCGCGCACCGTGTGGATGAAACGGGGTCTGGCCTCGGAGTCACCGAGCTTGTGCCGCAGGCGCCGGATGTGCACGGCGATCGTGTTGTTCACCGGGGGCAGGGGCTTGTGCCACACCTCGGTCCACAGTTCCTCGCGACTGACCACGCGACCGCTGTTGCGCAACAGGAAGTCCATGATCCCGAACTCCCGCAGGGCCAGGTTGACCGGCTGCCCGTCCACGAACAGTCGGTGGCCCAGCGCGTCCAGCTCAAGGTCACCCGAGCGAAGCGCCGAGTGGGAAGTGGTGGAGTTGTCCAGCAGGCCTTCGGTCCCCGGCAGTGAACCGCGCAGCAGCGCCGAAAGTTCCGGGATCCGGTAAGGCCGGCTCACGCACGCCGTCGCACCCGCGGCCAGGGCCCGGACCGCCCGTTGTGAGTCACCCGGACCCACCCCGATGAGGATGGGGATGTCCGTGGCCCGCCGGGTCACCCGAACCAGGGTCTCAAGATCGACCTCCGACGGATCGGAGCTGGTCAGCAGGGTGTCCGGGCGCAACAACCCCACTCTCAGCAGGGCCTCCGCACCGTCCACGCACACCGTGATGTCCACGTCGTGCCCGCTCAGCGACAGCACCAGCTGATGCGACTGCTCGGACTCGGGCTCCACCAACAGAACGCGCAGTGGACCCTCGGCCCGATCCGTGCGGACCTCGTCGTCCGGCGCACCCGAAGGAGGCGGAACCGGTGAGGAGGAGGCGAGCGCGGTCATGGGCGGGGTCCACTTCGTCGAGGGGGCGGTCGGGTGGCGCGCGTCGGCTCTACCCGAAGCGGCCCGAGATGTAGTCCTCGGTGCGCTGGTCGGCCGGCTTGCTGAAGATCGTCGCGGTCTCGTCGAACTCCACGAGGCTGCCGAAACGGTCGCCGACGTCGTCCACACCCGCGGTGAAGAACGCGGTGCGGTCCGAGACACGGGCCGCCTGCTGCATGTTGTGCGTGACGATCACGATCGTGTACTCGGCCGCCAGCTCGTACATCAGGTCCTCGATCTTGAGCGTGGCGATCGGGTCCAGGGCGGAGCAGGGCTCGTCCATGAGGATGACCTCGGGGTTCACCGCGATGGTGCGGGCGATGCACAGACGCTGCTGCTGACCACCGGACAGCGCGAAGGCGCTCTCCTTGAGCTTGTCCTTGACCTCGTCCCACAGGGCGGCCTTGGTGAGGGTCTCCTCGACCAGGTCGTCCATGTTGCCGCGCATCCCGTTGATCCGGGGACCGTAGGCGACGTTGTCGTAGATCGACTTGGGGAACGGGTTGGGCTTCTGGAAGACCATGCCGATACGACGGCGGACCTCGATCGGGTCCACGTCGGAGGCGTACAGGTCCTCGCCGTGGTAGGTCACCTTGCCCTCGACCCGGGCGCCCGGGATGAGGTCGTTCATGCGGTTCAGGGTCCGCAGAACGGTGCTCTTGCCGCAGCCGGACGGACCGATCATCGCGGTGATCTGGCGCGGACCCACCTGCAGGTTCACGTCGCGCACGGCCTTGTTGGACCCGTAGTGGATCGACAGGTCGGCGATGTCGAAGACGGGGTCGCCCAGGTCGGGAACCTCACGGTTGTACCGGACGGTGTCGGGGGCGACTCCGCGGCCGGACTCGGTTCCGCGAGGGGACGCGGTGTTGCTGACAGACATGTGGCCACTTCCGGTTCGGACGGGGCTTGCGCGGTGTTGTCACTCGGGGAGGACACCCGCGGCGCGCGGTCGATACCCATCGAAACGGGTGAGCATGAAGCCAAGGTGAACGAACCTCGTGGCCAAGATGAACGTGGAAGGTGAAGTGAGAAGCCCCCGGTGACCTTCCGGTGTCCTGCTCGTTGAGCGGGGTAGGGCGCCGAGGGCCGGACGACGGTCAGATGGACAGGACCAGGTCGGGCCTGGCGGCCTGAACCGCTCGCAACACCTCGACGTACCGCCCGCGCGGGGCCCTGATGGTGACCCGGGTGAGCGGTTCGTGGACACTCGTGGGCGGCTCGTTGATCGCTCGGTTGTCGAACGAGCACCAGTTGGGCGCCACGGTGACCCCATCGGGATGTCCCTCTGGGTCCTGGGGCGGGTGCATGTCGGGAAGTGTGTCAGGTGGAACGGCCGTGGTCAGGGGCAGGCCACACCCGACCAACGCCCGGCGGCGCTTCGAACACCCACGATCACATGCGGTGATGGTGTCGGTGACCGGTCCCGGACAGACGACGGCCGCCCCCGCCGTCCCAGGGGACGGTTGCGAGGGCGGCCGAACCCGCTGCCGGGGAAGGACCTACTGCCGGGACTCGCCCTGCTCGGCGATCTTGCCCTTGACCTCGTCCATGTCGAGCTCCCGGGCCTGGGTGATCAGGCTCTCCAGCGCCTCGGAGGGAAGCGCGCCCGGCTCGTTGTAGATGACCGTCTGGTCGCGGACGATCATCAGGGTCGGGATGGACTGGATCTTGAACTCGAACGCCAGCTCGCGCTGCGCCTCGGTGTCGACCTTGGCGTGCACGATGTCGCCGTGCTTGTCCGAGGATTCCTCGAAGACCGGGGCGAACTGTCGGCAGGGGCCGCACCAGTCCGCCCAGAAGTCGATGAGAACGAAGCTGTTGTCCTTCAGCGTCTCGGCGAAGTTGTCTTTGGTGAGTTCGACGGTGGACACGTGGTCTCCTGCTCTTCGTTCGTCTTGTTGGTGTCGACCGGTGGCCAACTGCCATCCTCCTGGGTGCTACAGCGGTCGTGCCCGCTTGTTTGTTCCACATGCGTGCGGGAGGTCGCCGAACACCGGATGGCCTGTCGATTTCCGACTCAACACGTGTTTCATATCGGTTTGGGAGGCAAGCCCCCCTGGGGTTAGTGTCGCCGTGCGGGACACGGGTTCATTGTGGTGACCGTGATCTCGGACCGTGGGCCGAACGCGCGAAACCGGGGGGACCGATGGGTACGGGAGAACCCGAGGGTGACGAGGCCGTCGACTACCGGTTCACCCTGGCCAACGAGCGCACCTTCCTGGCCTGGATCCGTACCGCGTTGGCCCTGCTGGCCGGGGCCGTCGCCGTACTGCACCTGCTTCCGCTGGGCTGGGCCGAGGCACCGCGCACCGCGGTCGGGCTGCTCTTGGCCCTGATCGCCGGTGTGGTGACGGTGTACGCGCCGGTGCGCTGGTTCCGTGTCCAGCGCATCATGCGCCGTGGTGACACCCTGCCGATGAGCGCCCTGCCCCTCGTGACCACGTTCGTCGTGGGGCTGGTGTGTCTGGTGGTTCTCCTGGGGAACCTGCTGTGATCCGGCGGGATCCAGGGCTGCAACCGGAGCGCACCCTGCTGTCCTGGCAGCGAACGCTCATCCTGGTGGTCCTCGTGGGACTGCTGTACCTGCGTGGACCGTTCGTTCCCGGGGCCGGCGTGGTCCCCGAGGTTCCGGCGCCGCTCAGGATCGGCGTCATGGCCTTGTCCCTGTTGATGTGCGGCGGTCTCGGACTCCACCTGTGGCTGAGGTGGCGAAGGACCGAACACGGTGTGCGGGAGGAGGGTGGCTCCGGGCCACCGCTGAGCGTGGCCCGCCCTTGGGCCCTGATCCTGTTGAGCGCCGGTGTGTTCGCGCTGACCGTGGCCGTGACGGCGACGGTGATCGTGCCCTGAACCGATGTGCGCCCGCCGGGTCACCGGGCCTCGCGTCGGTGCGGACCGGGGCCGGTCGATGCCCTGTCACGGGCGGAGACGTCTCATGCCCTGTAACGGGCGGTTCGGTCGCGCTCTCGCGTACCGAAGGATGGTGGGGGCTCGCGTGGAATCCCGGGCCGGGACCGTTCCCTGCTCGGGTGTGGGCGGCGACCGATGGTGAGGCGGGGACCCGGCCTCGTGCCCGCTCGTGGCTGTGCGCGGGTCGGGTGGAAGAACGAACGCGGGCGGCGGGGCACCCGACGAACTCCCGTTACTCGGAACTACGCGGGCTGCGGAAGGGCCTCGGTCGAACGACGGTGCTGCACGATGGAGTCGATGATCGTGTTCAGGTCCCTGGTCGGCTCGTAGCCGATCAGCCGCGCGGCCAGCGAGGTGTCCGGGTAGCGGCGCTGCATGTCCTCGTACCCCTCACCGTAGGCCTGCTCGTAGTCCATGTAGGTGATCTCGCTGTGGGAACCGGTCAGTTCCACGACCCGGTCGGCAAGGCCCTTGATCGACACCTCTTCGTGCCCACCGAGGTTGACCGCCTGGTTGTAGGCCTCCGGGGTCTCCAAGAGCCGGGACAGGGCCGGCACCACGTCGAAGACCGAACCGAAGCAGCGGCGCTGTGTACCCGTGCCGTACACCGTGATCGGCGCGTCGTCCAGGGCCTGGTCGACGAACCGTGGGACGACCATGCCGTACTGCCCGGTCTGCCGAGGCCCCACCACGTTGAAGAAACGCGTGATGACGCATGGGACCCCGGACTCCTTGCCGTGGACGTGCGCCACCAGTTCGTCCAGGCCCTTGGCGGCGGCGTAGGACCAGCGGCTCTTGATGGGCGAGCCGTAGATCCGGTCGTCGTTCTCGGTGAGCCCGTTGGCGTCGTTCTTGCCGTAGACCTCACTGGTCGAGGCGACCATGTAGGGGACCCGGTGCCGGACCGCGGCCTCCACGACGGTCTCCGTCCCGTGCAGGTTGGTGCGCAGGGACTGGAGCGGTTTGTCGACGATGTTGTAGACCCCCACCGCGGCGGCGAGGTGGAACACGGTGTCCGCCTCCGCGACGAGTGCGTCCACCAACTCCCGGTCCAAGATGTCGCCCTGGACGAAACGAAACGCCGGTGAGTTCCGCAACCGGGACACGTTGGACAGTGATCCGGTCGAAAGGTCGTCGAGCACGATGACCTCGTGTCCCTGGGCGACCAGGTGATCGCTCAGGTGCGAGCCGATGAACCCGGCTCCGCCGGTGATGACAGCCTTCATGGTTTCCCCTCCACTGCGGGCGTTGATCGGTTTCTCTTCTTCGCGGGGGACTGGGTGCGCTGGGGACGGGTGGGGGAGTTCTGGTGCCTCACGGGGTGCTCAGGCCAGGTGCCGGAGCACGTGGTAGCCCTCGCCGAGGGCCACCCCGGCCTGCATACCCCTGAGGACGGCGAGGCTGCGCAGGGTGAGTTCGGAACGGGTGTGCGGGTGCTCGTGGCTCTGCGAGCCGTACAGCTCCATGCCCTGGAGCTTGATCAGCAGGTCCTCCTCCTCCAGTTCGACGATGAGGTTGGGCGACTCCACCGGTTCGGTCCGCCACTGGTCGGCCGCCTCCTCATAGGCCATCACCAGGCCGGGGTGGTGGCGCAGCCGGTTGTTGGAGGGGCGCAGGGCGGTGTGGACGGCCTCGGCGGTCGCCTGGTGGTCCTGGTTGTAGCTGGTGCGGTGCGGGATGAGCACCACGGTGGGTCGCAGGCGCGCGATCGATAGCGGGCTCTCCTGCTCGACGAGCCGGGCCAGTTCCACGCGAGGGATGCCGTCGAGCCGCAGGTGGTTCGAGTCGCCCGGCAGGGCCATGTGCCAGTCGTCCCAGTGGAAGTGCTCGGAGGCCCTCTTGATCTCGGTGTGGCGTTCCTGGGCCGTGGAGAAGCCCTTCGGGGACTGGTCCGCGGTGTCGCCGACCGTTATGAACTGGACGTAGACCTCCGCGCCCGCGCGTTTGGCCTTGCTCATCAGGCCGCCGCAACCGAGGGTCTCGTCGTCAGGGTGGGGGGAGTAGACCAGGAGACGCTCCTGTGACCAGTCCATCGTCATGTCGGTTTCCCGTCCTTTGCCGAATGTGGGGGCGATCGGTGGTTACCCGGGCGGTTCACGACCTCGTGCCGCGGTCCGGGAGGGCGGTGACCCGATGTGCCGACCAGTGGGTCAGTCGCGGGTTCTTGCCTGTCGGAGTACACGCAACGATTCCGGTCCGGCGTTGAGTAGGAGATCGATCGCGGCCAGGCGGGGGACGAACGGTTCGGTGCCCTTGCGAGTGCGTTGCGGGTACTCCGGGTGTCGGAAGTCCTGCCACTCGATGTCCACCCCGTAGCGGTCCGTGATCTCGGGGTCCATGTAACCCTTGGACCCTTCTCCGGCGAGCAGCGTGCTCGCGCCGGCCTTCGCGCAGATCTGTGCGAGCAGCTCGCTCTTGGACCCGGGAAAGTCCCCGAGGTCCCCCGCGCGCAGAATCGGTGTGTCGATACCGAACCCGCGCATCAGCATGAGTGTGGTCGCGATGGACAGATCTGCGAGATTCTCCCACTCGGTCTCGTACAGGTGAGCGATTTCGTCTTTGTAATCGTCCCAGTACGGGGCCTTGCGGTAACAGTGTTCAGCCAGTGCCCTGTAGTGCTTCATCCTCCATTTCTGGGTGTTGTCGATCTTCTTGTCCCGAATGAGTTCGGCCCTGCTCGCCTGCCCTACCGGGATGGTCAGCAGGACCGGCTCACCGGATCCCGCTACGTAGTTTCGGTTCTGCCATCCACGGCGTTCGAACTGGACCGTGTCGAGCATGATGAACCGGTCGGATCGATCGATCTTGTCGATGAGCCCCAACCAGGGCCAATAGTGCGGCTGGTGGATCGCCACCGTCGCTCGACCGGGGTCGTCGCCGGTGAGCGGGGTGTGCCGCCGGGTGCCGCTGTGGTCGGGGCGGGCAGGATCTGGCGATGGGGAACGTGAGTCGCCGATCACGCCGGGCATTCTCCTTCTCTCGTCGGGTCACGGGGAGGCGAATCCTTTCCGACTACTAAGACGTATCGGATATTCCAGTGACGTTGACTGTCATCGCTTCGCCTCAAATATCCTCTAATGGTTACCACCTCGCACAAGCCCGTGTATACGATTTGCGTGGCCTACATAGGACGCGAAGCCGGGTGAACCTATCGGTCGCGCAGGGCGTCAACCTAACACCGACTTTGCGAGTTAATGTCGGTCCGAAACCGATAACTGTCGGAGGAGTCCTAGGGCTGTGCGTATCGCGCGTTTCATCGGTGGCCTACTGACCGGGCTGATCGCCCTGGCGCTGGCCATCGCTCTCTTCGTCTTCTGGTTCGACTTCGCCACGGGCATGGCCGCCGCATCCGGGCTGGGGGCCCTGGGTTACGTGTTCCTGTGGATGGCCTTCGGGCTCAACCTCCTGCTATGGACCGTGATGGGCCTGCTCCGGCTGGCCGAGGACGGTGCCAGGGCGGCTCTGCGCCGTGATCCGGAGCGCAAGAGGAACCGTGCGTCGGCCCGCGGCCGTGAACGCGAGAAGGTGCTCGTCGGAGCCGGCGGTGGTGACACCGGTGGCACGAGCGACACCGGCGAAACCCTCGTGGCCACAAGTGGCAACGACGAGGGGGCCGAGGGGGACCTGATCCGGACACCACCGGGGGGCGATTCCGTCGCGACCGATCCGGACGACATCACCATCGCCGTCATCATCCCGGCGCACAACGAGGAGCCGGTGATCGACACGGCCATCTCCTCGGCGCTGGGTCTGTTCAACCGCTGGGACATCTACGTGGTCTCGGACTCCTCCAAGGACTCCACCGCCGAGATCGCCGCGAAGACCGGTGTGAACGTCCTCGAACTCCTCACCAACCGGGGCAAGGCGGGTGCCATCGAGGCGGTCATCGAGGAGTTCGCGCTGACCGAGAACTACGACGGCGTGCTGATCCTGGACGCCGACACCGAACTCCACCCGGGGTACGTCGAAGGCGCCAAGCGACAGCTGGCCGACCCCGACGTCGCCGCCGTGGCGGGTTTCGTGGTCTCGGAGTGGAAGCCGCGAGAGCGCGGCATCATCGGACGGATCATCTCGGCCTACCGGGACCGCCTGTACTTCATGCTCCAGTACTTCATGCGTTTCGGGCAGACCTGGAAGCGCCTCAACGTCTCCTTCATCGTGCCGGGCTTCGCCAGCGTCTACCGCAGCCGCGCGCTCAAACAGATCACCGTGAACCCGCCGGGGCTGGTGATCGAGGACTTCAACATGACCTTCGAGGTGCACCACAAGCGCCTCGGTCGGGTCTCGATGAACACCGACACCAAGGCCTTCAGTCAGGACCCGTTCACCTTTCGCGACTACCGCAAGCAGGTGGGTCGCTGGACACTCGGTTTCTGGCAGACGCTGCGCAGGCACAAGATGTGGCCCAGCCTCTTCTGTCTGTGCCTGGCGCTGTACGTGTTCGAGGTCGTCCTGGTCTCGTTGCTCTTCCTCGTCACGGTGGCCATCGCGGCGTTCGTGCTGCTCGGCACGTTCGCCGGCGACATGCTCACCGGGCTCCCGTTCTTCACCGACTCGTTCACCGCGGTGACGGCCTTCCTGCCACTTGCGGCGCTGGCCATCGGTCTGCTGGTGCCCGACTACATGCTCACCTGCGTGATGACCATGATCCGGCGCAGGCCCTCGTACCTGTTCTACGGGCTGTTCTTCTTCCCGATCAGGGTCGTGGACTCCTACATCTCGCTGCGGATGATCCCGAAGGCCTGGACCGCCAAGTCCGACGGTCGCTGGAGCAGCCCCGTCCGTGTCTCCAACAAGGACAAGTAAGGACAAGTGAGGCCCGACGGCGAGAATGTGAGATCGAACGGCCACGGCCACCCCGAGCGCGGCGGGTCGCCGGCACCACTTAGCCTCGATGGAGGGGATCCGCCCCTATGCGGGGCCAGTCGTTGAAGTGGGTGTGTTGGCAGTGGACAAGAGGCGTGTGTCGTTCGGGCTGTACCGCGTGTTGGCCTATGTGACGGGTGTCTTCCTCATCGGGTTGACCTTCGTCGCCATGCCCGCCAAGTACCTGGTCGGCGAGACCTCGATGTTCGCCCTCGCGCCCGCGCCGGAGGGCCTGGAACACTGGTTCGGTCCCGAGTCCCCGCTGATGCTCTTCATCGCGATGCCGCACGGCTACATCTACATGCTCTACGTGCTGGTGGTCCTGTGGGTGTCGCTCGACCGTCGCTGGGGCGCCGGCCGCACCCTGGGCGTGGTGCTCGCGGGCACCATCCCGATCCTCGGTTTCGTGGTCGAGCACCGCGTCGTGAAGTCGGAGCGGGCCAAGGAGGAGCGGGCCGCGTCCGCGCGTGGCGGGAGTCAGGAACCCGCGCCCACCTCTTGATCCGTCCGCGCCTTCCCGTCCTCTGAGGCCCCGCCCGATTCCCGGGTGCGGGCCTCCTTCAGGTCACGGCGCATCAGGAGGAACCAGAAGACCAGCGCGGACACCCCGAACATCGCCCACTGGACGGTGTAGCTGAGGCTGCGCCAGTTGATGGTGAACCCGGTCGGTGGTTCCGGCGGCGGCATGGCGGTGAGCCCGTCGACCGCGGGTTCCCGGTCGGGGAGGGTGAGGTAGGCCGCGTACAGCCGCTGGTCCCACGCCGAGACCAGAACCGACGGGGCGATCCGCTCCACCGTGCCCTCCTCGGGCGCGCCCATGGGGACGAACCCGTCCGAGGTGTCCTGTGGGGGCTGGAGCCATCCGGAGACGGTCACGTCGCCCTCGGGCGCCGCCGGAACCGTGTCGGGGTCCTCGGTCCAACCTCGGTTCACCGGCATCGCGACGCCCTCCTCGGTGACGAGGGGGATCACCACGGCGTAACCCTCGGCACCGTCCAGGTACTGGGGCACCAGGACCTGGGAGTCGGCGTCGAAGTGCCCGCTCGCCTCGACCGCGGTGTTCGCGGTGAGGTCGGGGTGCAGGTATTCGCCGGGTTCGCCGAGTTCGTCGACCGTGATGGCGTCCGCGAGGTCCTCCACCGGGTTGGTGATGACGTCGCGGTCCGGCTCGAAGGCGCGTGTGCCCTGCCAATAGGTACCGGCCACGCATGCGATGGCCACGAGTACGGCCGCCAGGTGGATACCGAGCCAACGTGGGCTGAGGAGAGGTGAACTCACTCGTCCAGGCTATGCGCGGGTCCGGGGAGGCGGCTCATGACCCCTGGTTGACGATGGCCACAGCCGCTTGGGCGTTCATCACCCGAGTAATGGCGATCACTTTAAGTAGTTCCTCGTAACTCAGGGTTGTTATCCGTGGGTGCGGTGGGTACTGTTTGTATCAACGCGGAACGACAAGATCGCTTCCGCGGGCAGACCTTGAAGGTCGCGACTCCAGGGGGGAGGAGTCGCAGACCGTTCCCAGAGCGAGGGTCGCCTCCGTACTTTGAGGGGGGATGCGGAGGCGACTCTCGCCACCTCGTCCGGGGCGGGACCACTTACCGGTGGTCCCGCCCCGTCGTTGTGCGCGGACCCCCGGGCCCGGGGGTCCGGCCGGCTCAGCCCATGGTCTTCCGCCCGTCCAGGGACTCCCGGATGATGTCGGCGTGACCACAGTGCTGGGCGGTCTCCCGGATCAGGTGCAACAGCACGTCACGCACGGTCCACTCGGCGTCCTCCGGGAACCACGGAGCCGCGGGCAGCTTGTTGGAGATCTCCAGGTCCGGCAGGGAGCGTACGTACTCCTCGGTGGCCCTCGCGGTCTTCGCGTAGTCGGCGAGCACTCCCTCCAGGGTCTCGTCGCCGACCAGCCGGAAGGTGTTCTCGTGGAAGTCGTAGGTCTCCTGGGCCTCGTAGTCGACCTCCACCGGGCCCTCCTCGATGAATCGGATCCACCCGAGTTCGGCCGTGCTCACGTGTTTGACCAGACCCGCCAGGTGCAGCACGCTCTTGGTCGTGCGCGTGGTGGCCTGTTCCTGGTCCAGACCCTCGATCGTGGTGAGCAGGAACGCGCGCTGTTGGGCGAGGAAGTCCAACAGCGCCTCCCGCTCCACGTCGACCTGGTCGTTCGTCCGGGTGATCGTCGCAGTCATGGGAACCCCTTCATCGTGTCCGTCTCGCCGAACTCGACACTAGAAAGCATGGCGGTCAGTTCCCGTCCGCGACTTCCGATGACCTCGGGACTTTCCTGGCACCGCCGAAAGCACTCCGGATAACCTGGCGGTCTGGCGACCCGGAGGATTCATGGCCCTGATTCCGCTCCAGTACCGACTCGACGGACCCGAACACGCGCCGGTGGTGCTGCTCGTGCCGCCGTTCGGCACCAAGATGTCGGTCTGGGAACCGCAGATGCCCGAACTCACCCTCAACCGTCGTGTGCTGCGGATCAACCACCGTGGCCACGGCCACTCACCGGCCCCGGACGGCCCCTGCAACATCGAGGACCTGGCCCTGGACGTGCTGGGGGTCCTGGAGGACCTGGGGGTCAGTCGGGTGTCCGCGGCCGGCGCCGGGTTCGGCGCTTCGCTCCTGCTGTGGATCGCGGCCAACTCCCCGCGCACGCTGGATCGACTCGTGCTCCTGGCGGCCGCGCCGCGCACGCCCGTCATGCACCGCTGGGACCGGGTCGCGGCCAGGGTGCGCACCGGCGGCATGGAGGCGGTCACCGCCGAGGTGGTGCTGCCGTGGTTCACCCCCGACCTCACCGACCAACGCCCCGAGGTCGCGGCCCGCTTCAGTGAGGACTTCGACGGGATCGACCCGGCCGCGTACGCCTCGATCTGCGACGCGATCCAGCGCATGGATCAGCGTCATCTGGTCCCGGGGGTGCGGGTGCCCACCACCGTCGTCTCCGCCGCGCACGATCCGCTGCTTCCGCCCGGGCACGGTCGCAGGCTCGCCGACGGGATCGCGGGGGCCCGCTTCGAGATGGTCTCCGGGGCCGCGCACCTTCTCGGCGTGGAGCGCGCCGATCGTATCAACGAACTGTTGGTGGAACACGTGGCCGCCTGAGGCGGCGCCCATCAGTCCTCGGGCAGGCTCACCTCGCTCACCGGCTCGGCCGGTTCCACCACCGGGATCAGCGGGCGGTTGATCTCCAGCAGGTAGCCGTCCGGGTCGCGGAAATGCGCCGCCCGGATGCCCCACGCCGTCCAGTCGCGCGGCTCCATCACCTGACGGGCGCCGTCGTTCACCAGGCGTTCCGCGGTTCCGTCGACGTCCTCGACCTCGAAGATCACCGCCAGTCGGTCCTGGTGGGGGAGTTCGGGGTCGGCGGTGTCGGTCTCCAGGGCCTCGGCCATGACCTCGCGCTGGTTGATGGCCAGGCGTGTCCCCGACTCCACGTCGAACTCGGCGTAGCGGCTGTTCTCGTCACCCCAAAGCACGGACAGGCCGAGAACGTCGGAGTAGAAGCGGAAGCAGGCCTCGTAGTCGTTAACGAGGAGCCTGATGTAGCTGCAGCGCATGGAGTCTCCTGCCGTGGCGGGGTGGGTCGTCGACACCATTCTCACGTCTGAGGGTGACGGATCACCGAGTATCCGTACCCGAATGTCGTGTGGCCGGATCCGGCCACACGACATCGCTCTCCCCCATCGACCTGTGATACCCGCCTCATGTCCCTTCCCGAAGCGACGTCGACGAGGACGCCCCGGAGACCGACCGAAGACTCAGAGGAAGGGGTCGGGGCCGGCCCAGCCGTAGGTGTCGCGCTGCCGGATCTCGGCCAGCTCCTCCTCGGACAGCACACGCGGGCGACCGATCTGGCGGGCCCGGAGGTAGGCGGCGCTCAGCCAGTCGAGCAGGCGCAGGTTCTCCAGGGCGTGCTCCAGGTCGCGACCCAGCGCCACGCCACCGTGTCCCGCCAGCAGCGCGGCGTCCCGTCCCTTGAGCGCCTTGACCGCCTGGTCGGCGATGTCACCACCGCCGTACGGCATGTACGGGGTGACGGCGACGGCTCCGCCCAGGCCGGCGGCGCGGTGGTGGATCGGGGGCAGCTCCACCTCGACGGTGGACACGGCCACGGCGTCGGCCGTGAACGCGTTGACCACGGCGGTGACGTCGCGGTCGTGGTCGGCGGCCTGACGGTGCACCGCCATGTGCAGGGTGGTCTCGGCGGCCGGATCGCGCCGACCTTCGAGCATCCGGTCGTCCAGGGACATGACCGGGCAGTCCTGGGGCTGGAGCTGGTCCAGTGGAACACCGTGCGGGGTGACGACCACCAGCTCGCCGCTGCGGACGCTGACGGTACCCGCTTCACCGGGGGCGACGCCCGGGTGCCGGGCGATGGAGCGTGCGGTCAGGCAGACGTCACGGCGTTCTTGTTCGAGCAGCATGCGTTCCTCGATGGGGTTCGCGGGCGGCGGTCGCACGGGGGACGACCCGGGCGAGCGGGACGAACCAACTTAGGTACACCTAATGTACGTCAAAATCTTGTCCTTGTATTCCCCGGGGCGGAGTGTCCCTTGCTCACGGCCTCGCTCGTCGACGTAGGTCTATGCCACAGGCCGGTGACCGAGGCCACTGATGGGCGTCCCCAACGGCACAGTGTGCGTTTTGCCTGTTCATCGGCCTTATGGGACGTTGTGGAAAGTGTCCTACGAAAGAGGTCGTTTGTGACTATCAATCCCGGGCAGATGGGCTCCGTGAACCAGACCAACGCAACCCTGCCGTCCGTGCCGTACCTGTCCGCCCCCGGGACGGCCACCGCCACCAGCCTGTACATCGACGGAGAGTGGCGCGCGGCGAAGAACGGACGGGTCCGGGAGATCCTGGATCCCGCCGACGCCTCCGTTCTGACCGTCGTCAGCGAAGGTGGCCGCGCCGACACCGAGGCGGCCATCGCCGCCGCCCGACGCGCCTTCGACACCGGGGAGTGGCGCCGCACCGACGCCGCCCACCGTGGCCGCGTCCTCGACGGGATCGCCGACCTGCTGCAGCGCGACCGCGAGGAGATCGCGGTCATGGAGTCCCTCGACACCGGCAAGACCATCGAAGAGGGAGGCATGGACGTCGACGACGTCACCGCCGTCTTCCGTTACTACGCCGGTCTGGCCGACAAGGACGCGGGCCGACTGGTCTCCGCGCCCGAGGGCGTGCACAGCAAGGTCGTGTACGAGCCCGTCGGCGTCTGCGGCATGATCACGCCGTGGAACTACCCGCTGCTCCAGCTCGCCTGGAAGATGGCCCCCGCCATCGCCGCCGGGAACACCATGGTGATCAAGCCCAGCGAGGTCACCCCCGTGACCACCGCCAAGCTGGTGGAACTGTCCACCGAGGCGGGCATCCCCGCGGGCGTGGTCAACCTGGTCCTGGGCAGCGGCCCCGAGGCCGGAGCGCCCCTGTCCGAGCACCCCGACGTCGACCTGATCTCCTTCACCGGTGGGCTGGTCACCGGGCGCCGGATCATGGCGGCGGCAGCCGAGACCGTCAAGAAGACCGCCCTGGAACTGGGCGGCAAGAACCCGAACATCATCTTCCCCGACGTCGACCTGGACACCGCCGTCGACTACGCGCTGAGCGCCGCGTTCTTCCACTCCGGGCAGGTGTGTTCGGCGGGTGCGCGCCTGATCGTGCACGACGACATCCACGACGCCTTCACCACCGAACTCGCCCGCCGGGCCGAGGCCATCCGCATCGGTCGTGGTCAGGACGAGGGCGTGCGCTGCGGCCCGCTGGTGTCCGCCGAACACCGCGCCAAGGTGGAGGGGTCCGTGGCCCGAGGCGTGGAGGAGGGCGCCCGGATCATCGCCGGTGGCAAGCGCCCCGACGACGCCGAACTGCGGGACGGCTACTTCTACCGCCCCACCGTGTTCGTGGACTGCGACCGCTCCATGGACATCGTTCAGACCGAGGTGTTCGGCCCGGTCGTGACCGTCGAACGCTTCGAGACCGAAGAGCAGGCGATCGAACTCGGCAACGACACCGACTACGGGCTCTCCGGCGGTGTGTGGACCGACGACACCGCCCGAGGCGAGCGTGTGGCCGCCGCCCTGCGCCACGGCACCGTGTGGATCAACGACTACGGCCCCTACTTCCCCGGAGCGGAGTGGGGCGGCTTCGGCCGCAGCGGCATCGGCCGTGAGCTGGGCCTGGCCGGACTCGACGAGTACCGCGAGGCCAAGCACGTATACCGCAACCTGGCCCCCGAACCACAGCGCTGGTTCGGCTGATCGACCTCACCCCGGTGGCTGAGGCCCCGGGACCACCGGCCACCCGTCGGCGCGGAACCGTCCGCCGCGTCGACGGGTGTCCCCTCGACGTTCGAAGAACAACCGAAGAACAACCGAAGACACCACCAACACAACACAGGTCGGTTTCCCCGGCATCCCCGCGAGAGACCAACGAGAGGAATCGGTCCGTGTCCGATCAGGAACACACCTACGACTACGTCATCGTCGGCGGTGGAACGGCGGGCTCGGTGATCGCGAATCGCCTCACCGAAGACCCCGGCACCAGCGTCTGCCTCATCGAGGGAGGCCCCGACGACCGCGACCTCGAACACGTGCTCCGGCTCCGTGACTGGCTGAGCGTCCTCGACGGCGAACTCGACTACGGCTACCGGACCACGGAGCAGCCCAACGGCAACTCCCACATCCTGCACTCGCGCGCCCGCGTACTGGGCGGCTGCTCCTCGCACAACACGCTGATCAGCTTCCGGCCGTTCGCCGAGGACCTCGACGAGTGGGTCGCCGCCGGCGCCGAGGGCTGGGACAACACCACCGTCCAGTCCTACGCCGACCGGATCAAGTGCAACATCATCCCGATCGCCGAGAAGGACCGCAACGCCATGGTCCAGGACTGGGTGTCCTCGGCCTCGGAGGCAGCGGGCGTCCCGGTCGTCGAGGACTTCAACGCCCTCACCTCGCACGGTGGCGGCTTCGCCGACGGCACCGGCTTCCTGTCCATCGCCTACGACCCCTACACCGGCTACCGGTCCTCCGCCTCGGTGGCGTACCTGCACCCCATCATGGACGTGCGCGAGAACCTGACCGTGCTGCTGGAGACCTGGGTCGACAAGGTCCTGTTCGACGGCGACCGTGCCACCGGCGTCAGCGCGACGACCAAGGAAGGCGAACGGATCACCGTCAACGCCCGCCACGAGGTCGTCCTCGCCGCCGGAGCCGTCGACAGCCCTCGTCTGCTGATGCTGTCCGGTATCGGCAGGGCCGAGGACCTGGAATCGGTCGGGATCACGCCCCACCACGACCTGGCCGGGGTGGGAGAGAACCTCCAGGACCACCCCGAGTCGATCATCATGTGGGAGACCAACGAGCGGGTCCCCGAGAACACCGTGATGGACTCCGACGCGGCCCTGTTCGTGCGCCGCGACGAGAGTGACCCGCGCCCCGACCTGATGTTCCACATCTACCAGATCCCCTTCGACGACAACACGAAGCGGCTGGGCTACGACTCGCCCGAGGACGGGTACGCGGTCTGCATGACCCCCAACATCCCGCGGTCTCGTTCCCGTGGGCGGCTCTACCTCACCTCCGACGACCCCAAGGTCCAGCCGGCCCTGGACTTCCGCTACTTCACCGACCCCGACGGCTACGACGAGCGGACCATCGTCGACGGGCTGAGGATCGCCCGCGAGGTCGCCGCCACCGAACCGTTCAAGTCCTGGATCAAGCGCGAGGTCGCCCCCGGCCCGAGCATCCAAAGCGATGAGGAACTGTCCGAGTACGGACGCCGCGCCGCCCACACCGTCTACCACCCGGCGGGCACCTGCCGGATGGGCGCGGCCGACGACGACGGAGCGGTCGTCGACCCCCGCTTGCGCGTCCGTGGACTCAAGGGGCTGCGCGTCGCCGACGCCTCGGTCTTCCCGACCCTGCCCACCCCCAACCCGATGGTCATGGTCCTCGCCCTGGGCGAGCGCGCCGCCGACCTGATCCGTCAGGACCGGTCGGCCGAGAAGGGGGAGAGCCGATGAGTACCCAGGCCACCGAAACGACACCGGACGCGGGTACCTCCGATGTGACCTTCTCGGTCCGCAACCTGTGGAAGATCTTCGGCAAGAACGCCGACAAGGTCATCGGCACCGACCTGGAACGCGCCGACCGGGACCGCATCAAGGAGGAGACCGGCTGCACCGTGGCGGTGCGCGACGTCTCCTTCGAGGTGCGTCCGGGTGAGATCTTCGTGGTGATGGGCCTGTCCGGGTCCGGTAAGTCCACGCTCATCCGCTGCCTGACCCGGCTGATCGAGCCCACGTCCGGTTCGGTGCGGCTGGACGGCGAGGACATCGAGCAGGCGAGCGACCAGCGCCTGCGCGAACTGCGCAGACACAAGATGGCGATGGTCTTCCAGCACTTCGGGCTCCTGCCCAACCGTCGGATCATCGACAACGTCGCCTACGGTCTCGAAGTGCGGGGGATGGCGCGCGAGGAACGCTACGCGCGAGCCCGCGAGATGATCGACATGGTCGGACTGTCCGGGTACGAGAACGCGCGCCCCGGCGAACTCTCCGGCGGCATGCAACAGCGCGTGGGTCTGGCCCGCGCCCTCGCCGTCGACCCGCAGGTCCTGCTGTTCGACGAGCCGTTCAGCGCGCTGGACCCGCTGATCCGTCGCGACATGCAGAACGAGGTCGTCCGGCTGCAACGTGAGCTGAACAAGACCTCGGTCTTCATCACCCACGACCTCCAGGAGGCGCTCAAGCTGGGCGACCGCATCGCCATCATGCGTGACGGCGAACTCGTCCAGGTCGGTACCCCCGAGGAGGTCGTGGGCCGCCCCGCCAACGCCTACGTCGCCGACTTCACCTCCGACGTCGCGCGCACCACCGTGCTCACCGCCCGGTGGCTGGTGCGCGACGCGTTCCCGGAGGAACGCACCGATGGGCCGACCACCGCGCCCGGCACCGTCCTGGCCGAGGTCCTGCCGATGCTCGCCGCCAGCACCGCTCCGGTCCGGGTCGTGGAGGGCGACACCCTCCTCGGTTACGTGGGCCGCGACGACGTGCTGCGCGCCATCGCCGAAGACCAGTTGCACGACGTGGACCAGGTGGCCGCGATCGTGGAGGAGACGGTCGAGGAGATCCCCCCGGGGGCCGTCGACCACGGCGACGTCACCTCGCCCGGGGACGGTGCGTGACATGGCCACGGTGACCGAACCGGCCGGCGCCGCGGCGACCGGCCCGACGGGTTCAGACAGGGGTTCCAAGGGCACCGGGGGGTGGTTGCGCGGCAGCGCGGTCCAGGCCCTCCTGGTGATCGTCGTACTCGTCGCCGGATACTGGGCGGCCCGCCTGATGGGCGACCCGTCCTGGGCGGGCGGTTTCCCGACGGCGATCGGCGACCGCTTCATGGCGTGGCTCGACGGGATCTACGCCTGGGTGGTCGAGAACCGCAACGACAGCCCGCTGTTCCTCTACTTCTTCAACTACGTCTCGGTGGGACTGGGGTCGGCGGTCGTGCTGATCAACCAGTTCCTGGACTTCCTCACCTGGGCGGGCGTGACCGCGCTCGGCCTGTTCGTCTCCTGGCGGTTCGCCGGGTGGCGGGTGGCGCTGCTGGTGCTGGCCACCTTCGCGGTGTTCGCGCTGACGGGTCTGTGGAACGAGTCGATGACGACGCTGTCGCTCATCGTCACGGCGGTCTTCATCGCCCTGCTGTTCGGCGTCCCGCTCGGCATCCTCGCCGGACGCAGCGAGGCGTTCTACCGAGGTCTGCGGCCGGTGCTGGACTTCATGCAGATCATGCCGGCGTTCGCCTACCTGCTGCCGTTCGTGCTGCTGTTCGGCATCGGCAACCCGGCGGCGGCCGTCGTCACCGCGGTGTACGCGCTCCCACCGGTCGCGCGGATCACGGCGCTGGCCATCCGTGAGGTTCCCAAGGGCGCGATCGAGGCGACCACGTCGCTGGGTTCCACGCCCTGGCAGATCCTCACCAAGGTGCAGTTGCCGTTGGCCAAGCGCACCATCCTGCTGGGCGTGAACCAGACCATCATGCTCGCGGTCTCCATGGTCGTGATCGCTTCGGTGATCGGCGCCGGCGGCCTGGGTGACGCCATCTACCAGGCCCTGTCCAAGGTCAACGTCGGGCAGGCGTTCCAGGCGGGTGTGGCGATCGTGATGCTGGCGATCGCGATGGACCGGGTCACGGGCGCGGTCGGCCACGGTACGCATGCCCCGAACCTCCCCGAGCGGTACCGGCTGCCGGTTTCGGCGATCGGTCTCGCCGTGATCATCATGGCGACCGCGGCCGGTCGACTCTTCGGGCTCGGAGGTTGGCCGCGCGACATGGCGGTCGACGTCGCGGCCCCGGTCAACGTCGTCTACGAGTGGATCCAGTCGACGATCGGCGGCTTCACCGCGGCATTGGGAACGTGGCTGTTGAACGGGGTGCTGAGCCCGCTCAGCGACCTGCTCACCGGGTCGCCCTGGTGGTTGGTGGTCCTGGCCGCCGCCGCGCTGGGTTGGATCTTCGCGGGTGGGCGCGTCGCCATCGTGTCCGCGGCGGCCTTCGTCGCCATCGGCCTGCTGGGTGTGTGGGACAACGCCATGGACACCCTGTCCCAGGTCCTGGTGGCGTCCGCGCTCACCATCGTGCTGGGCGTGGTCTTCGGTGTGCTGATGTCGCGCAACGACGTCTTCGCCGCGATCCTGCGGCCGATCCTGGACGCCATGCAGACCCTGCCGCCGTTCGTGTACCTGATCCCGGCGGTCGCACTGTTCACCATCGGTCGGGTCCCGGCCCTGGCGGCGGCGGTCGTCTTCGCGCTGCCGCCGGTGATCCGGCTGGTCAACGACGGAATCCGCGGGGTGCCGGCGGGCACCATCGAGGCGGCCGAGTCACAGGGTTCCACCAGGTGGCAGCTGCTCACCAAGGTGGAACTTCCCATGGCGCGCGGCTCGCTGCTGCTCGCCATCAACCAGGGCATCATCCTCGTGCTGTCCATGGTGGTCATGGGCGCGCTGGTGGGCGCCGGTTCGCTCGGCTTCGACGTGGTCTTCGGGCTCTCCCAGAACCTGCTCGGACTGGGTCTGGCCTCCGGCCTCGCCATCGTCTGCCTGGGACTGTTCCTGGATCGGGTCACGCAGGGAAGGAGGGCACACCGTGCCTAGGTTGCTGAGAAGGGACACCCTGCTCCGGTTGGCCGTGGTGGGGCTGGCGTTGGTGATGGTGAGCTCCTGCGCGGTGCGCACCGACCAGATCGCCAGGGACCCCAACACGGTGCGGATCGCCGTCAACGGTTGGGTCGGCTACGAGGCCAGCGCCGTGGTGCTGGAGCACGTCCTCAAGGAGGAGATGGGCTACCAGGTACAGCTGGTCCGGTTGGAGGAACAGCCCTCGTGGCAGGCCCTCGACCAGGGGGTCCTGGACGTGATCCTGGAGAACTGGGGACACGAGGACCTGTACGAGCTGTACGGCCCCGAGGGCAACGACACCGTCGTGGACGGTGGGTCCACCGGCAACGACGGTGTGATCGGTTGGTACATGCCCGCCTACGTGGCGGAGGAGTACCCCGAGATCACCACGCTGGAGGGGATCAAGGAGCACGCCGAGATCTTCCGGACCGCCGAGACCGGTGACAAGGGCGAGTTCCTGGGTGGTTCGCCCGGCTTCGCCACCCAGGACCAGGGGATGATCAACGCCTTCGACCTGGACATCGAGATCGTCTACGCCGGTTCCGAGGCGTCCCAGGTCACCGAGGTGCGGCGCCGGTACGCCAACGAGGAACCGGTCCTGTTCTACTTCAACGAACCGCAGTGGCTGCAACAGGAACTGGACCTGGTCAAGGTCGACTTCCCGGACTACTACGACGGTTGTGACGCCGACCTGGAGTTCGTGGACTGCGACTACCCGCTCTACGACCTGAACAAGATCTTCCGCAAGGGCTTCGTCGAGGACGGGGGCGACGCCTACCGGTTCCTGGACGACTGGCACTGGACCAACGCCGACCAGAACGAGGTCGCGGCGATGATCGCCGACGAGGGGCTGGACCCGTCGGAGGCCGCGGAGATCTGGGTGGACGAGAACCCGGACGTGTGGCGGGAGTGGCTCCCCGAGGGCTACGAGACCCGCTGATCACACGCGACACCGGGAGGGGGTGGAGGCCGACCGATCTCCACCCCCTCCCATTGTTCCGGGAAAAGTGCTACCCGGTTGCTACTTTTCGTCTACCGTGGAGGTATGTCCGCTGAGAAGCTTTCCGTGTCCCTTGAGTCCGAGACCGTCGAACGTGCTCGCCGTGCGGCCGCGCGCGAAGGCATCCCCCTCTCCAGATGGCTGAACAAGGCCGCGGTCAGAGAAGCGGATCTCGCTGAGGCACAGGCGGCCTTGGAAGCGCACTTCGCCGAACACGGCGAACCCTCACCTGAGGAAAGGGCCGAGGCGAGGGCCGACCTGGAGGCTTCTGGTGTCGGCGGACCCATTCCGTTGGATGAGGTCGAGGCCGGCGAGGAAGCCTTGGCGCATTTGGACCGTGTGAGCGAGGTGGCCGAGGAATGACGGTACTGCGTCCCCGAGGCCTGATCCTCGATGCGGGAGCTCTCCTCCAAGCGGAGGCCAAGCCCAAGGGAAGTGTATGGACCTACTGTCTCCAGGAGGTCGGGGCCGGGCGTCGACCACTTCTGCCGGCCACCGTTCTGGCGCAGGTATGGCGTGAAGGGGCTCGCCAAGCGGTTATGGCCCGCTTGGTGAAGGTCTGCGAGGTAGTGCCCTTCGACGAAGTCGCGGCCAAGCGCGTCGGCGCCCTACTCGGTGCGTCGGCGACCAGTGATGTGGTGGACGCGATGGTGGTGTTGACCGCCATCAGGACGCGGTTCACAGTGGTCACCTCCGACCCGGGGGACATCTCCGAGATCGCTGCCTTCGTCAACTATCGGGTCCCCCTGATCACGGTCTGACACAGGGTGCCGAGGGCGGGGCCGATCGGTCCCGCCCTCGGTCGTGGCCCCTTGCTCCGTGGGGTGGTAGAGGTGAGAATCCCTCATGCCCTCGCCCTTCCACGGAGTGGATCCGCATGCACCAGGGACGACTGGTCACGATGCTCGGCACGGTCCTGCTCTTGGACGTACTCCGGGTCTTCCTGCCCTCGCTGATCACGCTCTTCGGGCAGGCCGGTGCCACCGGGCCCGCGCTCATGGGCGCGTTCGCCCTCGTCTGGTTCCTGGCGCCCTTCCCGTTCGTGTACCTGGCCCGATGGGTGCCGTCCCTGGGATTGGCACTGTCGGCGGGCGGGTTGCTCGCGGTCGGCCGGGTGGTGCTCCAGGCCACCGAGGGCGGTGGACCGCAGATGTACCTGGCCTCGTCCCTGGTCGGCCTGGGCGTGGTGGGACTGGTGTGCACCGTGATGGCGACGGTGACCGACGGCCGGGTGAGCGCGCTCGGGGTGATGACCGGGGTCGTCGCCGGGGTGGCGGCGTCGGCCGCGCTGCACACGGTGCTCGGCACCTTGGACCCGCTGTGGCGGGACGGCGTGCTCGTCTGGGTCGGTGTGTCGCTTCTGGCGGTGACCTACCTCGGCGCCTCGATTCGCGCCTGGCGGGCCACCTCGGTCCCACCGATGCCGACCCCGCCCCGGAGTTGGCTCGCCCTGGGGCCGCTGCTCTTCCTCTCCGGTCTGTACACCGCGAACCCGGCGGTGGCCGAGACGATCGGTGGGACCCCCTACGCGGCGTCCGCCCTCGCGGTGGTCGCCGTGGCCTCCATCGCCGTGGCCGCCCACCCGAGATGGGTCTCCCCGAACCCCCACCCGCCCTTGGCGGTACTGCTCGCGGCCCTGGCCACCCTGGCGTTCGCCGCACACCTGCCCGGCGACGCGTCGGGGGCACTGCCGGCCTGGACCCTGATCGCCCCGCTGCTCGGACAACTCGCCCTGGCGGCCTGCGCGGGATGGGCCGCCACGGACACCGTCACGGCGGCCTCACCGACTCGCACCGGTGTCCTCGCCACCCTGGGGCTGTTGGGCTTCGTGGTGCTGGTGTTCGCCTTCTACGCCGCCTACGACCTGCACGTCACCAACACCTACGTGCCGTTCGCCGCCCTGCTCCTGCTCGCCGTGGCGGTCCTGCCCCGCATGGGACGCGCGGTGCCGCCACCACCCGAACACGTGCTCCCGGCGACCGCCGTCGCGGCCGTGCTCACCCTCGTCGTCACGATCGCCGCGCCCCTGGCCCGACCGGAGGCCGACGCACCCCGACCCTCCACCGACGGTCTACGCGTGGCCGCCTACAACGTACGCATGGGGTTCGGGATGGATGGACGTTTCTCCGTCGCCGAACAGGCCGACACCCTGCGCGAACTCGACGCCGACGTGATCGCGCTGAGCGAGGTGGACCGCGGATGGTTGCTCAACGGTGGCCATGACGGGCTGTCCCTGCTCGCCGCGGACCTGGGCATGACCGCCTACTGGGGCCCCGCCGACGGCCCGTTCTGGGGCGACGCGGTGCTCACGAACCTTCCGGTCTCCTCGGTGCGCGGACACGTTCTGCCCGAGAGCGGCCCCACCGGCGCACAGGCCTTGGAGGTCGCCGTCGACCACGACGGCACCGAGGTCACCGTGGTCTCCACGCACCTGCAACCCGAGGGCTACGACCTGGGGAATCGCACCGCCCGGGAACAGCTGGACGCGCTCTTCGACATCGCGGCGAGCGCCCACGAACGAGGGACACCGGTGGTGGTCGCCGGGGACCTCAACTTCGAACCCGAGGAACTGCCACTGGGGGAGGACTTCCACGACGCCTTCGCCGACGTGCGCCCGTTCCCCACCATGGCCGCCGACACCCGCTCCGAGCAGCAGATCGACCACATCCTCGTCACCGAGGAACTGACCACGAGCGACCCGGCCAACCCGGACGTGCCCCACTCCGACCACCGCCCCGTCGCCGTCACCCTCACCCACCGGCCGGAAGGATGAGAACGACCCCGGGGCGGATGCTCCGGGGTCGGGACCGTCAGTGGCTCGGGCGTTCGTAGTGCAGGCGCCTGCTCACCCAGTAGACGTTGACGCAGGCGGCGACGAACCCGGCGCCCAGGAGCACCACCAACCAGGTCTCGTCGGTCCAGAGCATGGCGGCCGCCGTTCCCAGCAGCAACACCAGAGCCCCGAACACGGCCAGGATCAGCCGAAAACCCAGGGCACTGGCCGGGCGGTCGTGACTCCCGAGAGCGCCCCTCAGCCTTCCGCGTCTGGCGCGTTCCATGTGCGTCCACCTCCTCCCCACAGTCCTACCCCAGCGGCCCGAGACCTTAGCCCCGGGGGCGGCGACGGAGGGAGGCCAGAACCACCGCGCTCCAGGAACGAGAGCGAGAGTTTTCGGAGAATCCAAGCAGAAGCGGGCCGGGCACCTGGAACGGGCGGTGGCCGATGCCGGCGGCCCCGAGGAATTCGAGGCCGGTGTGGGACGTCTCCGTGACCGGGCACAGGCGTGGCGCCTGATGGAGATGCGTAAGCACCGAGGACTGAACCAGGCTCAGGTGGCGGAGCGGATGGGGATCTCCGTCGCCCGAATCTCGCAGATCGAGGCCGGGGACGTCTCCACCCGTGACGTACTCGACCGCTACGTCTCGGCGCTCGGTGGCACGTTGATGATCATCGCGGACTTCGGCGATGAGCAACTGAAGGTCGGCTGAGGCTCCGGGAACGGCGAAAGGGGGCGCCCCGGCCGGGACGCCCCCTCGATCACGTTGAAGTGCTACACGCCGTCCATCACGGCGGGAATGGCCGCCTCGTAGGAGGTGCGCAGGTCCGTCAGAGCGACCTCGACGACGCCTCCCGGGTGCGTCACCGTGAGGCTGTCACCGCCGACCGTGCCGATCTGGGTGACCGGGACGCCGTGTTCGCCGGCCAAGGCCACGAACTCCTCCTCCCTCCTCCTGGCCGGGCTCGACCGCGACGATCGCGCGGGCGCCCGACTCGCTGAACAGCTCCGTGAAGGCGTCACCGTCCAGTTCCACGCGCAGACCCTTGCCGCCGCGCAGCGCCGACTCGGCCAGCGCGACGCCCAGGCCGCCTTCGGTCTGGACAGGGTCATGACATCCTCGTCATAGAGGACCGTCATGTCGACGGAGATCGGCAGCACAGCGATCTCAGCTCTCATCCGCCTTCCGGAACCGATCCCAGATCGGACATCGCCGTGGGCCTTTCGGAGTGATGGGTGCCGTAGTCTCAGCAGTCCTCTCTCGCCTTCACCATGGCCCCGACCTCCCTCTTATTGGAGGGCCACTAGGTGTTCGACCGTGTCGATGCCCGTCGAACGTTCCACGGGAACGTACACGAGCACTGCCCCGGGTACGGCAAGGAGCCGTCCCGGGTCGAGGTTGCTCGCCGTCTCGGTGATGGTCGCGTCGATGACTTCGGTACCACCCTCGCCGTCCCATGGGGTCAGGAGGACGTTGATGGCGTCTTCGGGCGTACCTCGTTCCATGTCGATGCCGAGCAGGTGTTCGGGCAGGCCCACGGCGCTCTCCGGGGTGTCCGCGGGCAGACGGTTGTCGGAAACCGTGACGGTGGCGGTCACCTCGCCGTCGAAGGTTCGAAGCTCATGAGTCGGGTCCTCGGCCAGGGGGTCCGGGCCGGCTAGGTACCCGTCCTCGTGGACCGACAGGACCGGTTTCGGCGACTCGGCGATGGTGGTGCCGTCGGTGGGATCAATGATCAGCCATCCTTCCTCACCGGGAAGGTCGGCGGCCAAGGCGTTCTGGAACATGTTAGTCTGCGCCATCCCCAGGCCCTCGGTGTCCTCGGACTCCACACGCCACAGCTCTTGGCCCTCGGCCGGATCCAGTGCGACCAAGGCATTGATGGTGTCGGGGGCAGGAGCGCGAAGCGCACCCTCCGAGGTGTCCTCCGAACAGTGCAGCAAAAGGACGATCGCGTCGCTGTGATGCGAGGTGGAGATCTGACGGGTCGGTCCACCGTCAGAGCAGGTTTGCGGGGTTTCTTGGCTCCACAGGGTCTCTCCGGTCTCCAGGTCGCTCACCTCAAAGAGGGCCTCGGTCGCCTCGCCTCGCCGGTGTAGTAGGCGACCTCCGTCCAGCAGACGGGCGTCACCACCGCCCTCGACGTCCTCGGCCAGGGACGCGCCGGTCGCGGTGTCCATCAGGATGTCCGGTTCATCCATGGCCGTCACCAAGACGTTCGTCCCAGAAGGAGAGAACGAGGTGGAGAACCCCTCGGCGCCGGGGACCCGGTATCGCCACAGTTCGTCACCGGTGTCACCCCGCAGCCCGACAAGTCCGTCCGCCAGTTCGATCACGGCGCCGACGGGGCCAGGGTGCACCTCCGTGACCCGCTCGCCCTCGCCGGGCCGCCACTCCCAACCGATTCCACTCACGGAGGAGACCGCGTCTGGAGCCGATATCCCCTCCTCGGCGACGTTGTGGTCGGCGCTCGGCTGTGGGCCGTGACTCTCCTCCTGGGAGGGGGAGCAGGCCGACATCATCATTGCCAGACAGACGGCGGAAACAGCCAGGTTTCTTCGATTTCTCACGTCGTGCATCTTTCGTCACGTAGGGGTCGTGTGAGGAAGGCGCCCTACTAGGTCCGTGAGTCGAGGGCCTCCCTGCCCGCCATGTTGAAACGACTGAAATCACTGATGACCGTGTTTCCCAGTTCGTTCTCGGCACCAGGCCATTTCTCGTCTCTGAGATCGCCGTAGATGCTGTCGATGGCTTCCTGGTAAGCCGTCGCGTCGAAGGAGGACTCACCCTCACCCTCCATCCAGAGATGGGGGTTCAGGCTGATCTCGCCGGTACCGGGGTCGCGCAGGTAGTCGACTTCTTCACCGAAGGTGTGTTCTCCGCTGTTCTCCACCGCCATCGCTGCGTGGATCGTCGCCCGGTTGTCCAGAGACACGGAGGAGAAGTCAGAACTCGTATCCCTCGCTACATCGATATGGTCCGTGGCCAGAACCTCCTTGAAGCCCTGCTTCATCACCTCACTGACCGTGCTGACCCCGGGGGCAGGGATCTCATTGAAAATCGCTGCGGTCATGTCGACGGAGTTGTTTGCCACCTGGTTCTTGTAGTCGATGGCGCTGTTGGTGGCGTCCAAGCGATTTTGATGTTCGTTCTCGATGGCCTCCTCGATGAGCGCGTCGAAGATACCCGCAGCCCTGGGTTCGGAGACATCGGGCGGGTACTCGGCGAAGTACGTTGAGGCCGCTTCCTCCGTTCGGAAGAACGACGCGGTTTCCAGTCTGGTCGCGGCGTCTTCACTCCCTACGATGTACTCCGCGAAGGCTAGCCGTGTCATCGGGTCGAGCTGAATCACCCCATCCCCCAAGTACTCGTTGTCCACCGCGTAGATCTCCGGGTCTTGTTCCCCGTCGTCATTGAAGTTGAATCCGGCGACGCTCTCCATCGATTCGATGTTGTTGAGGAAGAGGTTCGTGAAGGAACCGGCAATCTCCGGGTTCAAATGTGTGAAAGACACGTTCTCCCAGGTGACATCATTCTCTTCGCCCTCGATGCTGTGTCCGGTCTCGCCAAGTCGCTCTTGCATTTCCGGAGTGGTGATGGTGTCCACGAGTGCGAGGAAGGCTTCGGATCCCTGGTCGACCTTGTCCGGGTCGTCGCTGTTCTGGAAGTCCTCGATCCAGTCGGTGAGGCCGGCCACAGCGCGACCGTCATCGTTCCAGTCGAACGTGTACAGGTCGGTGAGGATTTGCTCGGAGTCTCGTCCGTTGGGCTCGGAACCATTAGTGAGGAGGGAGTGGTTGGCATCCTCGTTGGCCGTAGAGAACCCGAGCAGTCTCGCCATGGTTGTCTGTTCCTGCTCGTCCGGACTGTAGGTGACGGTCAGGTCGTTGCGGTTGTGCTCGCTGGGAAGGGCACCCGCCACCTCGCTCACCGCGGCGGTGAACTTGAGGGAGGTCTCCTCACCGAGTTCCATCGGCGTCCCGTTGGGGTGACGTGCTCCATCGAGTAGGTAAGTCAGTCCGGCGGCGTCCTCTAGCCACCGCTCGTAGCCGGTGCTCGACCGCCCCGGGCCGCCGATGAAGTAACCCGAGCCCGCACTGAACCCTTCGGAGAGGTTCCGGACGCTCTCCGGGAGACGGTCATGCCCGCCACCGGTGGAGGGATGGGACAGAGCCACGATCGACATGCCCAACATCGCGGCGATCTCTTGCTGCTGCGAGGCGCTGGGTTCACCGCGAAAACCATCGTCATGCAGGTCCAACATGACGTCGTCGGTGCCGTTGAGCACGGCTTCCAAGAAGTCCAACTCACTATCGGAGAGTTCCTCGCCGTTCTGCGCCGCGTTGGCCGCCCTCTCGGACAAGGCGAGTGCCGCGTCGTGCAGTTCGTCGTAGTTCCCGCCGTAGTCACCGCTCCTGATCCGCTCGGCGAGGTCCTCACCTGCCGTCTCGTCATAGGGGTAGTACTCGTGCTCACCCGTCACGGCGAAGGGAGCCATGCCCAAGTGGCCCGCCTCTATCAGTTTGCGCACGGTCTCGGGTGTCGGGCCGTCGGCGAGCATGTCCGAGCAGGCATCGGAATATTCTTCCAATTTCTCATAGGCAATCCGAGCCTGACTGTTGTGCGAGGCCTCGATCGCGGTGTAGGCGGTGAAATCGTCGATTCCGGTGACCGCCGCGTTGAATTCGGTCTCGATCTCATCGATGCGGTTTCGATACCATTGAACGTCCGAGATCCATTGATCGATGACCCCGTGCACGCAGATACAGGCCATTATCGCGCTTTGCCAGGCTTCCTGATTCTCTGTCGCCACAGTTCGAATCGAGTCGCTGATGAGATCGGTAAACTCGGTCGCGGTGGTGTCCACGATGTCGTTGTACTGTACGGTGTCGCCCCGCAGTTTGGTGTAGATGCGGTTCAGATCCATACGGGCGGAGATGAGGCCTGACAGGTTCGCGTCATCTTCGGTGTAGCTGAAACCCATGATCGCTCCCCAGAAGACTCAGTAAAGTTCGACGTTGATGGGACGGGAGAGGTCGCCTCCACTCGCCGAGAAGTCTCCTCCGGACTCCTGGTCGGTGTGAGAGATCTCCTCAGCGCCCGACTGTGTGTTGCCGGCGATCGCGACACATTGATCCTCGACGTCTCGGATGCTGTCGGCGTGCTCGCCGGAGTACCCGCTCCAACCGGTGACGCCCGGAACGTTCCCGGCAGCTTTTCCAGCAGCGCTAATGGCGTCTTCGAAGTCGACGGATGTTCCGAGAATGCGCTGGGCGGCGAGCTCGGCCTGGACGCCGCCGGAGTGTGCTTCTCCGGTGTTGGCTCCGGTTCCGTTTCCCATGGGATCTCGTCCTTATCAGGGGGTTCTTGCAGGTGTTCAGGCCTGCGTTCGGGAAGGGCCGATCAGGGTTGGCCCGAGGTTTTGATGTTCGCGATAAGGGCGACTTCGGAAGAGTAACAAATGGTCCATACGTACTCGAAAATGATCTTGTGGGGATGCTCTTCGAACAAAAAAGGGGGCGCCCCGGCCGGGACGCCCCCTCGATCACGTCGAAGTGCTAAACGCCGTTCATCACGGCGGGAATGGCCGCTTCGTAGGAGGTGCGCAGGTCCGTCAGGGCGATCTCGACGACGCCTCCCGGGTGCGTCACCGTGAGGCTGTCACCGCCGACCGTGCCGATCTGGGTGACCGGGACGCCGTGTTCGCCGGCCAGGGCCACGAACTCCTCCTCTTGGCCGGGCTCGACCGCGACGATCGCGCGGGCGCCCGACTCGCTGAACAGCTCCGTGAAGGCGTCGCCGTCCAGTTCCACGCGCAGGCCCTTGCCGCCGCGCAGCGCCGACTCGGCCAGCGCGACGCCCAGGCCGCCGTCGGACAGATCGTGCGCGGCCACCGCCAGGCCACGTTCGGCCGTGGTGGCCAGGACCTCGCCCAGGGCGGCCTCGGCTGCCAGGTCCACCTTCGGGGGCAGGCCGCCCAGGTGTTCGTGCACCACGTCGGCCCAGGCCGAACCGCTGAACTCGGGACGGGTCTCGCCCAGCAGGAACACCCGTGAGCCCTCGGAGTCGAAGCCCGAGCGCAGGCGCCGGTTCACGTCGTCGATCACGCCGAGCACACCGATGACCGGGGTCGGGTTGATCGGCACCTCACCGGTCTGGTTGTAGAAGCTGACGTTGCCGCCGGTCACCGGGGTGCCCAGCTGCTGGCAGGCGTCGGCCAGACCGCGGGTGGTCTCGGCGAACTGCCACATCACGCCGGGGTCCTCGGGTGAGCCGAAGTTGAGGCAGTTGGTGACCGCGAGCGGCCGCGCGCCGGTGACGGCGACGTTGCGGTACGCCTCGGCGTAGGCCAGCCGGGTGCCCGCGTACGGGTCCAGCCGGGTGAACCGGCCGTGGCCGTCGGTGGCCAGGGCCACCCCGCGGTCGGAGTCGTCGGAGATCCGGATCATCCCGGAGTCGTGCGGGGTCGACACCACCGTGTCACCGCGCACGTAGCTGTCGTACTGCTGGGTGATCCAGGTGGGATCGCCCACGCCGGGGGCTCCCAGCACCCGAAGGAGCTGTTCGCGCAGCTCCGGGTCACCCTGCGGGCGCGGCAGCTTCGCGGCGTCGTCGGCCTGTAGCGCGTCCTGGGACTCCGGGCGCGCGTACGGGCGCTGGTAGACGGGGCCCTCGTCGGAGGCGGTCCGGGGCGGCATGTCCACGATGGTCTCGCCGTGCCAGGTCATCAGCAGACGGCCGCCGCGCTCGGCCTCCTCGGGCGTCACGTCGGTGACCTCGCCGATCTCGTCGGCGAGGACGCCCCACTTGTCGCAGATCGCGAGGAAGTCGGCCATCTTGGCCGGCTCGACGATCGCCATCATGCGTTCCTGCGACTCGCTCATGAGGATCTCCTCAGGGGTGAGTCGGTGGTCGCGCAGCGGGACCTTGTCGAGTTGGACGTTCATGCCACCGGTGCCACCCGCCGCCAGTTCGGTGGTGGCGCAGGAGATCCCGGCCGCGCCGAGGTCCTGGATGCCGACCACCATGTCCTTGGCGTACAGCTCCAGGCTGCACTCGATGAGCAGCTTCTCCATGAACGGGTCACCGACCTGGACGCTGGGCCGCTTGGTGTGCGACTCCTCGTCGAAGTTGGCGCTGGCCAGTACGGAGGCGCCGCCGATGCCGTCCGGGCCGGTGCTGGAACCGAACAGCACCACCTTGTTGCCCGGGCCCGGAGCCTGCGCCAGCTTGATGTCCTCGTGCCGCATCACACCCACGCACAGGGCGTTGACCAGCGGGTTCCCGAGGTAACCGGCTCCGAAGCCGATCTCGCCGCCGATGTTGGGCAGACCCAGGCAGTTGCCGTAGAAGGAGATGCCGGAGACCACCCCGGGAAGCACCCGCTTGGTGTCGTCCGCGTCGAGCGGCCCGAAACGCAGCGCGTCCATCACGGCGACGGGACGGGCGCCCATGGTGAGGATGTCGCGGACGATGCCGCCCACGCCGGTGGCCGCGCCTTGATGGGGCTCGACGAAGGACGGGCTGTTGTGCGACTCGATCTTGAAGGTGACGGCTCGTCCGTCACCGACGTCCACCACACCCGCGTTCTCGCCCATGCCCACGAGCAGGGCGTCGTTGTCGGGAGCCTTCTCCCCGAACTGGCTCAGGTGCACCTTGGAGGACTTGTAGGAGCAGTGCTCGCTCCACATCACCGAGTAGATCGCCAGCTCGGAGGCGGTGGGTCGGCGGCCCAGGATCTCGCGGACCCGCTCGTATTCGTCCTTGGCCATACCCAGTTCGGCGTACGGCTGAGGGGTGTCCGGGGTGTCGTTCGCCGCGATGACGGTGTCGAGGCCGGGTACTTCAGACATGCGGTTGTTCCGTTCGGGTGTCGCGGAGTTGCGCGGGTGGTTCAGGCCGAGCCTTGGCAGTGTCCGCCGCCCGGCACCGGATCAGTAGGCGGGCATGCCCGCGTTGCCCAGCATGATGACCGGGATGGAATCACCCGGCGAGGAGGAGTCGGCCACCAGGACGTCGCCGTCGGTGAGGACGGATTCGGTGAGCTCGATGTCGTCGGGGGAGTCGGCCTCGGGCGGCAGCTCCTGGTTCCAACCGTTGGCGAGCAGGTGCTCGTACACCGTTCCGATCGCCTCGTCGGTGTCCATGTCGAGTTCCTCACCGTCCTCACCGGCGACGAGGATCAGCCGGAAGCAGATGCTCCCGTTGCAGTGGGCCTCGTCCTGGTCCACGTAGGTGAACCCGGAGGGTGGGCTGCCCAGGGCGTCGACGTCGGGCGGTGGCTCCTGCTGTTGCCCGTCCGGCGTCCCTTGTTGCCCCTGTTCTCCCTGGCCCTGTTGTCCTTGGGCCACGGGGGCGGCGTTGAACGACTGGAACAGGCCGATGGCCCCGGAGATCACCAGGCCGACCACGACCAGCCCTACCAGTACGAACATGGTCTTCCGGGAGCGCAGCAGCGCCATCATCGCGAGGATCGTCCCCCTGTCGGGTGCATGGGGCCGGTGGACCGGCCCGGGTCGGTCAGACCTGAGCCGGGGTTCCGGACGCCAGGTGGCTCAGGATCGAGGTGAAGAAGCCCAAACCCTCGGTGGAGGGGCCGGTGAGGGCCTCCACGGCGTGTTCGGGGTGCGGCATGAGGCCGACGACGTTGCCGTGCTCGTTGGTGACGCCGGCGATGTCGCGGCGCGAACCGTTGGGGTTGGCGTCCACGTAACGGGCGATGACCCGGCCCTCGGCCTCCAACCGGTCGAGGGTGGCCTCGTCGGCGACGTAGCTGCCCTCACCGCTCTTGAGGACGACGAGGATCTCCTGGCTCTCGTCGTAAGCGTTGGTCCAGGCGGTGCTCGTGTTCTCCATCCGCAGGACCTGGTCGCGGTTGACGAACCGCAGCGAGGAGTTGCGGGTGAGCGCGCCGGGCAGCAGGTGGCTCTCGCACAGGATCTGGAAGCCGTTGCAGATGCCCAGGACCGGAAGGGCGCCCGAACGCGCCGCCGGGACCAGTTCGGACATCAGCGGGGCGAACCGGGCGATGGCGCCGCAGCGCAGGTAGTCGCCATAGGAGAAGCCGCCGGGCAGGACGACGGCGTCGACACCTTTGAGGTCGGCGTCGGCGTGCCACAGCGGGACGGGTTCGGCGCCGGCCAGGGACACGGCGCGAGCGGCGTCCTTGTCGTCAAGGGAGCCGGGGAAGGTGACGACGCCCACACGGGCTGTCATGAGCACACTCCGAGATCGTGGTTCGACGGGGAGAAGTTCGGTGCCCGACCCCGCCACGAGGACGGTGGGTCCGCTACCCCCGCAGCGTACCCGCTCACCTGTGCTCGGGTACGACGGTCACCCCGTTAGGGAAGGTCCGACCTGTGTGATCCTCCGAAGGAAACCCCGTCTGGAGGGGGCGCGGGTGTGCGACCGGACAGTTCTCGTGGCGTGCGTCACGTCTCGCCTTTTCCGTCGTGATCTTGCTACCAGAAGCGAAAAAGGCCTCTTTCTCGCCCCTGGTAGCAAGATCACCAGGGGAGGGCCCGGCTGTTAGAGCAGGGCGAAGCGGGCGTGTGGGTTCTCTCCCGTGTGCTCCGGGTCGCACGACGTGGCCCGTTTGCGCAGGATGACGGTGGTACGGGGCTCCCCACGGAAGTCGACCTCGTCCATGAGGTACCGCATCAACGAGATGCCCCTGCCCGATTCCGTTTCCAGACCCGGGAGGGGCGTGTGCGGTGAGGTGAACCTGTCGGCGAGCGCCGCCATGTCCGGCGCCCTGCCGCTATGGGAGACCCGCATCTCGTACCAGCCGGGGGCGAACTCGGTCTCCACCTCGTAACCGGCGTTCGGCCCGCCGTGCTCGATGGCGTTGGCACAGGCCTCCGAGACGGACAGCAAGATGTCGTCGACGCATTCCTGGCACAGTCCCGACCTGCTGAGAAGTGCGCCGAGCATGTCGCGGACTATGGCGACGGTGTACGTCCTTCGTGGGAGGGAGATCGAGAATACGGTGTCCATCCGTGAACCCCTCGTGCTCCGTGTCGTTGGCTACCCGGCGTCAGGAACCCTTCCCGAGGTCGCTCCGGGTAAAACGAACAGCCGCGCCCTCGGGGGGCACGGCTGAACAAGTCGGACACTTCCGGCGCGTGGGTTCGGGGTATGCGGCGCGGAGTGTGCGGGGAGGGTCAGGCGGGACGGACCTCGAAGTCCTCGATGACGGTGTTGGCGAGCAGGGTCTCGGCCAGGCGACGGACGTCGGCGAGCTTGGCCTCGTCCACCTCGCCCTCGACCTCGACCTCGAAGCGCTTGCCCTGGCGGACCTGGTCGATCCCCTCGAAACCGAGGCGGGAGCAGGCCCCGGCGATCGCCTGACCCTGGGGGTCCAGGATCTCGGGCTTGAGCATGACGTCAACCACGACGCGGGCCACAGGTCCTCCACAGGAAAACTGGAAAAAGGGGTATGCCATCGGTCCACCGTGCGAAGGGCGCGGGACGCACCTGGTGGCGACGCCAGCGTATGACACCCGGTGGTGAACACCGGCCTCGGCCAGGCGCCACGCCGGCTGTTTACCGCATGCTTACCGGTACCGGATACGGATTCGGTGGGTTCGTGACCCGTATCACGTGGATTGATGTCATCATTGGGAAGGTGATGCTGCGTCTAACAGAGTGGAAGTGATCGTTCCGGTCGTCCCGAGGGGGAATCTTGACGACTCTCGAAAAAGAACACGTCTCCACGAACGGTGAGGGCAAGGAAGAGACTCTCGACTTCGCCGCCGCGGTCACACCGTTCGCAGACCAGCTGTACCCGACGGCCCTGCGCATGACGCGCAATCCGGCCGACGCCGAAGACCTCGTTCAAGAAACGTTCGCCAAGGCCTTCGCCAATTTCCACCAGTTCCGGGCCGGTACCAACCTGAGGGCCTGGCTTTACCGAATTCTTACCAACACCTTCATCAACGGCTATCGCAAGAAGCAGCGGGAGCCCCGTCAGGAGACCACCGACGAGATCAAGGACTGGCAGCTCGCCGCCGCCGAGGCCCACACCTCGTCGGGCATGCGGTCGGCCGAGACCGAGGTCCTCGACCGTCTTCCGGACTCCGACATCAAGCAGGCGCTGGCTCGACTCCCGGAGGAGTTCCAGGAGGTCATCTACCTCGTGGACATCGAGGGCTACGCCTACAAGGAGGTCGCCGCGCGCATGGGAACACCCCTGGGCACGGTGATGTCGCGACTGCACCGCGCACGTCGCCAACTCCGCGAGATGCTCGCCGACTACGGCCGTGAGCGCGGCATGAAGGCGCCCACGCCCAAGGCTCGCGCGGCCACCGAATAACGGTGATGGGAAGGCCCCTGAACGGGGCCGTGCGCGGCCCGCAATTCCCACGGGCCAGAGCGTCCCCGCCCCGTGTCGGCGGTGGTGTGGGGACGATGGAGTTCACTCCGACCGGGTGGCCCCGTACGCACCTGGAGTAACTCGAAGTAACGCGAGGTAAGACGCCCGAGGAAGTGGCTCAGGTCGCATCATCGCTCTTCCCGGCCGTTCTTCTCGACCGCTCTTCCCGAAACCCCGGAAACGAGCGTTTTCGCGCACTCGTGAAACCGCGTTCCGGACGAATCCGCCGAAGCTCCCCACCGATTTATCACGGAGACCACACCGATGGTGACTCGCGGTCGGCATCGGTTCCGAACCCCTGCCCGGGAACCGGAAACGGCGTCGCCCGAACCCCCCGGCCGGGTTCGGGACGCCCCTCGACCCTGGTCTCACCCCCGGTTCTCCACCGTGGTGGCCGATTCCGGCTGCGCCGCGACAGCGGATGTGAGCGGTGGCCCGGTCCGTCGCGACCGCGTCCACACCACGGCCGTGATCACGGCGAGCAGCACACAAGGCACGAGCATGACCGGGGATCCGGTGCCCACCGACCGGTCCATGCCCTCGGTGAAGTCGGTGTGCGTGACGAGGGTGAGCAGGAAGGCGAGCGTGTTGTTGACCGCGTGGATGACCACCGCGAGCTCCAACCCACCCGTACGCCAGGTGATCAGGGCGAGGGTGGCGCCGAACGTGAGGTAGTAGAGGTTCAGCCACGGGTCGAACGCGAAGTGCGCCACCATGAACAGCAGGCTGGAGACCACCACGCCGAGCAGCAGCGCCGTACGCGGGCCGCGCCCCCAGCTCGCGGCGACCCGGAAGGCCAGTCCACGGAAGCCGTACTCCTCACCCGCCGACTGCAATGGGGTGAGCAGAACGACGAGGCCGAGCATGACGACCAGGTCGACGGTCGTCCACGAGGTCGTCGGGTAGGGCGTGAACACGGAGAAGGCGGTCAGGTAGACCGTCCAGATCGGCAGGATCACCAGCAGGGAACGGCCGAACACGTCGGGGCGGAACCGCGACAGGATCGAGTGCAGTGACGCGCCCTTCACCCCGTAGAGCCAACGCTGGATCAACATGCTCCACGGCAGGAGGACGGCCAGCCCGAGCATGCTCGTGGCGTGGGTCGCGGGGGTGAAGTCGGTGCCTCCGGTCAGGATGCTGTCGCGGCCGAGCGCCATGTCGATCGCGACTCCGAGGAACATGAACGCGAAGGCGAAGACGAGCAGGCCGCCCATGAGCAGCGTGAGCGCGGCGATGCCCCGCCAGATCCCGCGCTTCTCGCGGGTGAGGACCCGGTGGTAGGGGACTCCCGGCGGGACCGGCCGCGGACCGCGCCGCCGCTTGGTCGGTGCCTGCGGGGCGGGTGGTGCGGACACGCCCCCGGCGGTGGGGGCGTCCGTGTGCGGGGGAGGCGTGTGGGGTGCCGGTGGGGTGGATCCGGGCTGTTCGTCGTCGCGGTTCATGTCTTGAACCTAAGTCCGCGGGGTGCTCACTCGGCAGTCCCCGGAATCACCGGTTCCGACTGCGATCCGCGGAGACCGGCACATGACATCCGTCATTTACCGGTCTCCGCAGTGGGAGTCACTGGAGCTGTTGGATCTGGATGAGGTTGCCGCACGTGTCGTCCAGGACCGCGGTGGTGACCGGGCCCATCTCCAGGGGTTCCTGGGTGAAGCGCACGCCCAGTCTCCGCAGACGTTCGTACTCGGCACGGACGTCGTCGACCGCGAAGGCGGTGGCGGGGATGCCGTCTTGGACCAGGGCCTCCTTGTAGGGGCCCACCGCGGGGTGTCCGGAGGGTTCGAGGACCAGTTCGGTGCCCTCGGGGTCCTCCGGAGAGACCACGGTCAGCCACCGGTGCTCGTCCACGGGTTCGCCCAGCGGGATGTCGTGCTTCTTCACGAAGCCGAGCTTGTCGGTGTAGAAGTCCAGGGCCTTGACCTGACTGTCGACGAAGACGCTGTTCAGGTGGATCCTCATGGTGCGCCGTCCTTCGTGTCGGGTCGGAGCCACCGTTCGGTGATGTGTCGCAGTGGCTCCGGATCGATGTCGTGGAACTTGTAACGCCCCTCCCGGCGACTCCTGACGAGTCCCGCGCCTTCCAGTACCGCCAGGTGCTGGGAGACGGCCTGTCGGGACATGCCGAGCTCGTGCTTCATGAGCAGTCGTCCGCAGAGCTCGAACAGGGTCTGTCCGGACCTTTCGGTGAGCTCGTCGAGGATCGTCCGCCGGGTGGGGTCGGCCAAGGCCTTGAAGATGTCATCGGCCATGCGGCCACTATAGGCAAGTAAGTACTTGCCTACCAACCTGTGACCTGCCCCTTCTCGGTAAAGATCCAGTGCCCCCGAGAACCTTCATGCGCGACCCCCATGAGGCCGTTTCCCGGTTTCCGCTGATGACGGGGATGAGAGGTCGCCAGGTCGTCCGTCGCCGGCCGAGGTGAAGGCGCCTTGACGCCGGGAGTCTTCCAACCCCTACGCACACCTGAGTTCGGCCACGCCGGGCGAAGGTCCGGACGACCGCCATCACACGTGAGCGGCTTGGGTGGGTCGGGCACGCGTCATCCTCACCTGGAACCCGGCCGATTCACCCCGCGCTCCCTTGGCCGGACCCGGGGACGGCCGGGTGTGGGCGGGTGGGCGACCGGGTAGCCGGGATGGCACCGGTTCGGGCCGACCCGAACCGCGTCTCGACGAGAAGGGGTGGTCACCCGTGCCGTCCAGGGACCCGATCGCCGAACCGTGGGGCACACGGACCCCCTACGGCCAGGGAGAGCAGTGGCCCGTGCGGGTCGACCGGCACCTCGCCGAGGGGGTGGATCCCGATGACGTGGACCGCTGGGTGCGAACCGCGTCGATCCTGCACTCCAACGGCGACGCGATGGACATCGCGGTCAAGGACGGCCGGATGGTGGGGGTGCGCGGGCACGGTGAGGACCGGGTCAACCGTGGGCGCCTGGACCCCAAGGACCTCTACGGCTGGCGGTCCGGCCACTCACCCGACCGACTGACGCGACCCCTCGTACGCCGCGACGGCGAACTGGTCGAGACCGACTGGGACACCGCGATGGACCTGGTGGTCCGGCGCAGCGGGGAGCTGCTCGACGAGCAGGGCGCCAGTGCCCTGGGGTTCTACACCAGTGGACAACTGTTCCTGGAGGAGTACTACACGCTCGCGGCCATCGGCCACGGTGCCATCGGCACCAACCACATGGACGGCAACACCCGCCTGTGCACGGCCACGGCCGCCGCCGCGCTGAAGGAGTCGTTCGGCTGTGACGGCCAACCCGGCTCCTACGGCGACATCGACCACGCCGACGTCATCGCCCTGTACGGCCACAACATGGCCGAGACCCAGGCGGTGCTGTGGTCCCGGATCCTGGACCGCCTGGCCGGACCGAACCCGCCCCTGCTGCTCTGCGTCGACCCCCGGCCCACACCGGTGGCCCGGGAGGCGACACTGCACCTGGCGCCGCGCCCGGGCACCAACGTCGCCCTGATGAACGCGATCCTGCACGAACTCATCCGTACCGACCGGGTCGACCACGCCTACGTCGAGGCGCACACCGTCGGCTACGAGGCCCTGCTGGAGACGACGGAGGCCTACCCGCCCGAGCGCGCCGCGCGGATCTGCGAGGTGCCCGCCGACCACATCCGCGAGGCCGCCGCGTTGTTGGGCGGGGCCGAACGCCTGCTCTCCACCGTGCTCCAGGGCTTCTACCAGTCGAACCAGGCCACGGCGGCGTCCGTGCAGGTCAACAACGTGCACCTGCTGCGGGGCATGCTGGGCCGACCCGGCGCGGGCGTGCTCCAGATGAACGGCCAACCGACCGCCGAGAACACCCGCGAGTGCGGCGCCGACGGCGACCTCACGGGCTTTCGCAACTGGAACAACGACCGGCACATCACCGACCTGGCCAAGGTCTGGAACCTGGACCCGATCCGGATCCCGCACTACGCCCCGCCCACGCACGCCATGCAGATCATGCGCTACGCGGAGAAGGGTTCCATCCGCTTCCTGTGGGTCAGCGCGACCAATCCGGCGGTGTCCCTGCCCGAACTGGGCCGGATTCGGGGACTGCTCGCGAGTAAGGGCCTGTTCCTGGTGGTTCAGGACCTCTTCATGACCGAGACGGCCGAGCTCGCCGACGTGGTGCTCCCCGCCGCGACCTGGGGAGAGAAGACGGGGACGTTCACCAACAGCGACCGCACCGTGCACCTGTCGGAGAAGGCCGTGGAACCACCGGGCGAGGCACGGCCGGACCTGAACGTCTTCCTCGACTACGCGCGACGCATGGACTTCCGCGACAACGACGGGCATCCCTTCCCACAGTGGCATGACCCCGAGTCCGCCTTCGAGGCGTGGAAGCGGGCGAGCGCGGGCCGCCCCTGCGACTACTCCGGGATCACCTACGACCACCTGCGCCGCACCGGCGGTGTCCAGTGGCCCTGTAACGAGGAACATCCGCGGGGCACCGAGCGGCTCTACGCGGACGGCCGGTTCTGGGCGAGCCCCGAGGAGTGCGAGAGCTTCGGCAAGGACCTCGTCACGGGGGCGCCCTCGGAGGAGGGGGAGTACCGCTCGACCAATCCCGAGGGCCTGGCGATGATCAAGGCCGTGGAGTACGTGCCCCCGCACGAGGAACCCGGCGAGGAGTACCCCTTCACGCTGATCACCGGCCGCACGATCTACCACTTCCACACGCGCACCAAGACGGGGCGCGCGCCCGAGCTCCAACGGGCGGCCCCAGAGGTGTGGGTGGAGATCGCCTCCGCCGACGCGCGGGAAGTGGGGATCGACGAGGGCGACCACGTCGAGGTCCGTTCGCCGCGTGGCCGAATCCACGCCCGCGCCAGGGTCAGCGGAATCCGTCCCGGGGTGCTGTTCGTCCCCTTCCACTACGGCTACTGGGACACCGACGCCTCCGAGGACGGTGACGACCGGGACCGGGCCGCCAACGAGATGACCGTCAACGACTGGGATCCGGTGTCCAAGCAGCCCCTGTTCAAGACCGCCGCCGCGAGCCTGAGGCCGCTGGGTCGGGGCGATGGGCGACCGTCTCCGGCGCCCACCACGACGGCGTCCGCGCCGGTCGACGCGCGGGTGCCGGCCACTCGGGGCGAGCCGGACACCGTGGAGGAGCCGACGGCGGAAGCCACCGAGGGGAGGACACGATGAGGATCGGAGCCGCCCTGCGGGAGCTTCACCGCTCGGAGAGCGCCCTGGCCACCGAGTTGTCACGGGTGTCCGAGCGGTATCCGAAGGAACAGGAGGTCCATCACGTGGCCGAGGACCTGGCGGCGTGGTCCCGTGACCACGTGCGCGTGATCGCCGAGGTGGCGCCCCGTTACCGTGTGGACCCCGCCGCCCTGGAAAGCCCCGAACCCTCGGAGGAGGGGCGGCCCGAGCTACCCGGGGAGGGCTCCGACAAGGAGATGGCGCTCTTGGCCGACCTGAGACGGCTGTACCGGATGAGCGGCGGGGTGGCGCTGGACTGGGACCTGCTCGGACAGGGCGCCCAGGCCGTCGCGGACCCCGACCTGCTCTCGGTCGCCGAGCGGTGCCGGCCTCGCTCGGTGCGTCAGATGCGCTGGGCGCGGGGGATGCTCAAGGCTCTCTCACCGCAGATCCTGGCGACCTGAGGAACGGGTTCCGGTGGCCTCGCCACGAGTGCCCGGCCCGTCGCGGTCGCGTGCTCGAAAAGTTGTTGGAAGTCCTTGTAGATGCTAGGAACCCCTGCTAATCGGCCTGGTCACGGATCCGGGAACATGGGTCGCGCCGCGTAAAAGGTGTCGCCGGGGGCTTGCGCACCCCATGGTGAGGTCTGTCACGATGTGGGCAGGACTGTCCATGACCCTCCCGACACCCTGGGAGCGCGCATGGACCGTTAAACGGTCGGCCAGCGTTCACCCACGCGAAGTCGGCCCCGAGAACCCGAGGAGCGACGTGTCGGAAACCGCCGCGCACGAGGAACCGGAGCTCATCCAGCTCCTGACCCCGGAAGGGGAGCTCAAGGAGCACCCCGACTACCCCCTGGACATCAGCGCGGAGGAGATCCGCGCCCTGTACCGTGACCTGGTCCTGGTCCGCCGGGTCGACAGTGAGGCCGTGTCCCTCCAGCGCCAAGGCGAGCTGGGCCTGTGGGCCTCGCTCCTGGGCCAGGAGGCCGCGCAGATCGGCTCCGGCCGTGCTCTGCGCCCCGAGGACATGGCCTTCCCCTCCTACCGCGAGCATGGCGTCGCCTGGTGCCGCGGCATCGAACCGAAGGAACTCCTCGGCATGTTCCGCGGGGTCACCAACGGAGGTTGGGACCCGCACGAGTACGGCCTGCACCTGTACACGATCGTCATCGGCAGCCAGGCCCTGCACGCCACCGGCTACGCCATGGGCGTCCAGCGCGACGGCGCCGTGGGCGAGGACGGCACCGCCGTCATCTCCTACTTCGGCGACGGGGCCACCAGCCAGGGCGACACCAACGAGGCGTTCAACTTCGCCTCGGTGAACAACGCCCCGGTCGTGTTCTTCTGCCAGAACAACCAGTGGGCCATCTCCGAGCCCCTGGAACGTCAGGCCCGCGTACCGATCTACAAGCGCGCCGCCGGCTTCGGCTTCCCGGGTGTGCGCGTGGACGGCAACGACGTCCTCGCCTGCCTGGCCGTGACCCGTGCCGCCCTGGACAACGCGCGCACCGGTCAGGGCCCCACCCTGATCGAGGCGTTCACCTACCGGATGGGCGCCCACACCACCAACGACGACCCCACCCGTTACCGGGACGCGGCCGAGCTCGACGAGTGGAAGGCCAAGGACCCGATCATGCGGGTCCGCAACCACCTCGAACTGTACGAGCTCGCGGACGAGGCGTTCTTCGCGAAGATCGACGAAGAGGCCGACAAGGTCGGAGAGATGGTGCGCACCCAGTGCCGCTCCATGGCCGACCCCGAGCCGCTGGAGATCTTCGACGAGGTCTACGCCGAGCCCAACGTCCACATCGACCGACAGCGGTCCGAGTTCGCCGACTACCTGGCCTCGTTCGAAGGCGCCGGCGCGGAAGGGGGCCGTTAGGCCATGGGAACCAACCTCACGATCGGTAAGGCCATCAACGCGGGGCTGCGCGCCTCGATGGAGCACGACCCCAAGGTCCTCGTCATGGGCGAGGACGTCGGTCGCCTGGGTGGCGTCTTCCGCGTCACCGACGGTCTGCACAAGGACTTCGGCGCCGACCGGGTCATCGACACCCCGCTGGCCGAGTCCGGCATCGTCGGCACCGCCATCGGTATGGCGATGCGCGGCTACCGCCCCGTGGTGGAGATCCAGTTCGACGGGTTCTTCTTCCCCGCCGCGAACCAGACCTTCACCCAGTTGGCGAAGATGCGTCGCCGTTCGGCGGGCAAGCTCAGCATGCCCGTCGTCATGCGCATCCCCTACGGCGGCGGCATCGGCGCGGTCGAGCACCACAGCGAGTCGCCCGAGGCGTACTTCCAGCACACCGCCGGTCTGCGAGTGGTCAGCGTCGCCAACCCGGAGGACGCCTACTGGATGATCCAGCAGGCCGTTCGATCCGACGACCCGGTGATCTTCCTGGAGCCCAAGCGGCGCTACTACGAGAAGGCCGAGGTCGACACCGGAGCCTCGATCGACGCGGTCACCCCGATGGGTGCGGCGCGCATCGCCCGCCCGGGTACCGACTGCACGCTGCTCGCCTACGGACCGATGGTCAAGACCGCGCTACAGGCGGCCGAGGCCGACGTCGACCACTCGATCGAGGTCATCGACGTGCGCTCGCTCGCACCGGTCGACTACGCCACCATCACCGAGTCCGTGAAGCGCACCGGCCGCCTGGTGGTCGCGCACGAGGCCACCCTCACCGGTGGCCCCGGGGCGGAGATCGCCGCGCGCGTCACCGAGGAGTGTTTCTACCACCTCGAATCGCCGGTCATCCGCGTGGCCGCGTTCGACACCCCCTATCCGCAGTCCAGGCTGGAGGAGCACTACCTGCCGGACCTGGACCGCGTCCTGGACGGGGTCGACCGGGCGTTCGCGTACTAGATCGGGGAAACCGCAAGACATGGCGATTCAGAAGAGCACGCCCGCGGTCGACGGCGTGAACGCGTTCAAACTGCCCGACGTCGGTGAGGGCCTGATCGAGGCCGAACTCCTCACCTGGTACGTCCAACCGGGCGACAAGGTCACCGACGGTCAGATGATCTGCGAGATCGAGACCGCCAAGGCCGTCGTCGAGCTGCCCTGCCCGTTCTCCGGGACGGTCAAGGAGTTGATGGCCGCCGAGGGTGAGACGGTCGAGGTCGGTTCGGTCATCATCACCGTGGACGACGGAACGGGCGGCACGCGTGCCTCCGGTTCCGCCGACAGTGGTGCCGATGGTGAGGCCGCCGAGGAGACCGAGGAGCGGGAGAAGCCCCTGGTGGGCTACGGCGAGAGGGCGGCTTCCACCCAGCGCCGCGCTCGTCGTCGTCCCACCCCCTCGGCCCCGGTGTCCGCACCGCCGCCCAAGTTGAGCGAGCCCGCTCCGGCGGGCACCCCCGGGGTGATGGCCGCTCCCGCCGGTCCGGCGCCCGCTTCGGGGCCGGTGGGCCGCCCGCTGGCCAAACCGCCGGTGCGCAAGCTCGCCAAGGACCTCGGGGTGGACCTGGCGGCGGTGACGCCCACCGGCAAGGGCGGCGTCGTCACCCGCGAGGACGTGCACGCCGCCGTCGAGACGCCCGAAGCCCCGGCCGCCCCGGCCGCCCCGGCCGCCGCGGTGTCCGCGGCGCCGGAGGCCACGCCCACGCCGGACCGCACCGCGCGTGAACGTCGGGTGCCGATCAAGGGCGTGCGCAAGCACACCGCCGCGGCCATGGTGAACAGCGCGTTCACCGCCCCGCACGTCACCGAGTTCCTTCAGGTGGACGTCACCAAGACGATGAAGGCCGTCGCCCGCTTGCGGGAACGTCCGGACTTCGCCGACGTCAAGGTGTCGCCGCTCTTGTTGGTGGCCAAGGCCCTGCTCATGGCCATCCGACGGCATCCGGACGTCAACGCGTCCTGGGACGAGGAGAGCCAGGAGATCGTGGTGAAGAACTACGTGAACCTGGGGATCGCGGCCGCCACCGAGCGCGGGCTGGTGGTGCCCAACGTCAAGGACGCCGACGCCAAGCCCCTTCCGGAACTGGCGGCGTCCTTGAAGGAGCTCACGGACACCGCGCGTGCGGGCAAGACCAGCCCGGCCGACATGTCCGGTGGCACGATCACCATCACCAACGTCGGTGTGTTCGGGGTGGACGCGGGGACACCGATCCTCAACCCGGGTGAGGCCGCCATCCTCGCCTTCGGCCAGATCCGCGACATGCCCTGGGTGCACAAGGGTGAGCTGAAGATCCGTAAGGTCACCACCCTGTCGCTCTCCTTCGACCACCGGTTGGTCGACGGTGAGCTGGGATCCAAGGTGCTGCGGGACATCGGCACCGTACTGGAGGACCCGGAGCGGACCGCCCTGGCCTGGGGCTAGATCCTGGAAGAGCGAGGGGCCGGCGCACCGTGGGTGCGCCGGCCCCTTCACGTTCGCCCGTCGAACACGTGGACGGGCCCGTCCCCCAAGGGGGTGGGGGCGGACCCTACCGTCCAGTGTTCCCGTCATGTGGACTTGACCAACCTTTGGCCGGCGTTTTTGTCGACCGATTCACGAAGGCCGACCGTGGGCACGGTCGGGTGTCGGTGAGCGGGGCCGACGATTCGGTTTCCCCTCGGCTTTCCCCGATCGACACCTACGGAGAACCGTTCTCTCGGCGCGGGTGCCGTTCCGTCGAGAAAACGGGACCCGGCTAGAACCAACACTGTGTTGGTGGAGTCTCAATCAGCGTTGACCAAAAGAGACACAGAAGGGCACTCTCCATGCCGCCCACCCCCCACCTCCTGCTCCCCGCCAAGGCCGGCACCGGCCGAGACCGCGGTTCCCGGACCGTTGGTGCCAGGCTCCTGGCCGGCACCGCGTTGGTGGCCACCGCCGCCCTCACCCTGTCGAGTTGCGGTCTCGTCCGGGACATCCAGGGCGAGGACCCCGACCAAGTGGAGCCCACGACCGAGGAAGAAGCGGTCGAGGAGGACCCGCGCCCCGAGGTCGAGGCCGACTTCCCCTACACCCGTGAGGGCCGGATCTTCCAGGAGTCCGGCCAGGACTCCACCCTGCGCTTCGCGATCACCGGCCTGGAACGCACCGACGACTACACCGTCATGTACTTCGACAACACCTTCGTCGACCACTTCCGGGGCATCGACAGCAGCCTGTCCATGCCCAACACCCTCATCGACCCGGTCAGCGGTCAGGCATTCTGGGAGCTCACCGACGAGGACGGCTATCCCTTCGGTTCCGTGCCGCCCGACGACGGTGTCTTCCCCGTTCGGGTGGACGCCACCAACCAGTACCGGAGCTACTTCCCCCGCCTACCGGAGGAGGTCGAACAGATCACCTTCGTCGGCAGCGGCCTCGGCGCCATGACCGGTATCCCGGTGGTCGACGTCGACGAGGAACAGCCCGATCCGGCCGACCCCAACGGCGCCGACATGACCGTGTCCAACGGCCCGGACGCGGGCGAGACCGTCGAGTTCGAGAACCGACGCCCCGAACCCGGTTGGGAGGAGTACGCGGGGGAGATGGAGAGCTTCGTCGACTCCGAGGTCGCCTCCACCACCCGAGACGGCGACACCGAGACCGTCGCCCTCAAGTCCGACGTCATGTTCGACTTCGACTCCGCCGAACTCACCTCGGACGCCGAGGAGGTCGTCCGCGAGGCTGCGGCCACCCTGCGAAGCAACATCGATCCCGACGACCCCGAGGTCACCGTCATCGGGCACACCGACGGCACCGGGAGCGACGACTACAACCAGGACCTGTCCGTGGAACGCGCCGAGACCGTACGCGAGATCCTGGAGGGGGAGGTCGATGACCTGTCCTTCAGCGTGGAGGGTCGCGGAGCCGACGAGCCCGTGGCGCAGGAGGGCGGTTCGGACACCGAGGAGGCGGAGGCCCGCAACCGACGCGTCGAGTTCTCCTACCGGGTCGACCGCTCCAACGACGAGAACGGCGAAGGCGGCGAGGGTGGACAGGAGGAGGGGGCGCTCGGCTCCAGCGAACGCCACGTCCACCCGCCCGCGGCCTTCGTCGAGGACGACACCACCGAGATCGTCGAGAGCGTGACCGACGACGACGTCCGACTGGACGTGCACCCGCTGCGCCGCGACGGCGCCTACGTCATCAGCACGGTCACCCTCACCAACAACGGTGACGAGCCCGTCCTGCCCGACATGGGTGGCGAGGACGCCGTCTCCCCCGGCGGGCCGACCGACTTCAGTCAGGGCGCCCTGGGCGGCTTCCAACTGCTGGAGCCCGACACCGACCTGGTCCGTTACGTCACCCAACTGAACTTCGGCATGGAGGAGAGCTACGCCGGGTTCGCCGAGGAGGTCCACGAGATGCAGCCGGACAACCAGTACCAGCTCATCGCGGTCTTCCCCGCCCCCTCCATGGAGGGGGCGGAACTGACTCTGCGCGCCGGCCCGTTCGGTGAGATCGAGGGTGTGTACTTCGCCGAGTGACCACCCTTCCCAGGGAGATCCGCCCGGCCCCGTCCTTCGGGATCGGGGCCGGGCCGGTGAACGCGGGGATCAGCCCAGGAGCAGGGTGACGGTGAACAGGACCGGGACGGTGAGGACCGTGGTCATCAGGACCACCTCGCGGGTGAGCGCCTCACCCGTTCGGTACAGGGTCGCGTAGTTGAACACGTTCTGCGCGGTCGGCAACGCGGCCAGGACCACCACGGCGAACAGGGCGGCGCCCTCCAGACCGAACACCAAGGAGCCCAAGGCCCACGCCGCCAGCGGTTGTCCCACCGACTTCAACGCCACCGCCAACAGCACCGGCACCTGGTCCGGACCGCTCCGCCCGGGCATCGCGCTGCCGTGCAGGGAGATCCCGAACGCCAGCAGCATCGACGGCACCGCCATCCCGCCGACCAGGTCGAAGGGTTCCATCAACGGTGCCGGCGGCACCCAACCGGACGCCGATACCGCCACACCGGTCAGGGACGCGATCACCACGGGGTTGCGCACCGGGGTGCCCAGGGAACGGCGCAGCACCGGCCAGAACCCCCGCACACGCCCGTTGCCCAGGTCCAGCACGGTCAACGACACCGGTGCCAACACCAGCAGTTGGAACAGCAGGATGGGAGCGACGAGGGAGGCGTCGCCGAGGACGTACGCGGAGATCGGAATGCCGAGGTTGCCCGCGTTGACGTAGGAGGAACCCAGGGTGCCCACGGTCGTGCGTCCCACACCCCATCGTCGGATGACCCCGACGACGAGGAAGAGCACCGCGACGACCACCACGCTCAAGACGCTCACCAGGACCGGCGGCGACAGCAGCACGGACAGGTCCGTGCGGGCCAGGATCGTGAACAACAGAGCCGGGCTGGCCACGTAGAACGCCAGCCGGTTGAGGACCTCCCTGGCCCCGGGGCCCAGAAGCGGGATCCGGCCCAGCATGTAGCCGATGGCGACGATACTGGCGATGACTCCGAACCCGACGATGACCCCGGACAAGGGGCGCCCCCCGAACTACCGTGCGGCTAAAGACCGGCAAACGCTATCCGAGGCGGCGCACGACGACTACGGCACAGGTCACACCGAGTGCTGTGAGCACTCCTGGTGTCGCCCACATTCGAGTTCCAGCCGCTTGCGTCGCCGGGCCTCCTTCACGGACACCGAGACGATGCGCGCCGCCGCCACCGCGGTGATCGCGGCGAGTGGCAACACCAACCTGGCGGCCGGCTGATGGATGGCCCGGAAGGCGGCGCCCTCGGGAGAGACGACCAGGAACCCGGCGGGGCGCGCCCGCATGAGTCCCATACCTCCGGCGCCGTCGCCACCGGACATGGGCATCTTCCCGGTGCCGCCGCCGATGGTGTTCAGCACGCTGATCCGCGCCACCGGTACCACGGTGGTGGCCCCGGAGGTCACCGGGTCGCCGAACACCGTGGAGGTTCGGGCCAGTGAGCGCGTGCTGTCGATGAGCGAGGTGATGGCGGCGATCGCTCCGCGCGGCCTGTCCTGCTTCGCCATGTTCGGTGTCCTCTCCTCACGGGTGGTCGTGGGATTTCACGCTATAGGGGGCGACCAGGGGTCGGGGGAAGGTCGATGGTCCCGGAGTGTTCGGATTCCCGGACCGAACGGGATCAGGTGGTGGGGCTTTCCGAGGGATCCTCGCTCGGCTCGGCGGGCGGCTCCTGTGCCCAGCGCACGAGCAGGGGCCAACCGTCCATGGAGGCGTCGTGGTAGCGGGGGAAGAGCTCCTCGGTCTCACCGACCGCCCCGTCCTCCAGACCGACGCGGAACCACGCTTGTTCGGTCTGGAGCAGCACGGCGTCACGTTCGGTGGAGGGGGCGAACTGCACCACGGGGGAGCCCTCGTCGGCCAACAGCTCGGCCGTCGAGAAACCCTGCCCCTCCAGGGTCAGCAGAAGCACGCCGCCGGGTGCGTCGTCGCTCTCGTCGGGGCGCAACAGGGCGCTTTCGCCGCCCCACACCGTCGCGTCGTCGAAGGTCTGCCACTGCTCCCCGCCGGTGGTGAGGGTCGCGTTGACGGTGGTGCCGTTGGTCGATCGCGTCACCAACTGGCCCTCCCCGCCGGACAACTGCTGGGTGGGCACGCTGTTGCGGATGTGCAGGGAACCATCCGGGGTGAGCGCCCAGTCGCTGGGCCGCTGCCCCTCACCCAGGGCCAGGCTGCCCTCCTGGTTGGGGGTGCCGTTGGGGGCGTCCAAGGGCACCGAAAGGACCTGGGGTGGTTGCCCGTCAGGACCTCTGGAGACGTACCAGAGGCGGTCTTCGTGGATCAGGGGTTCCGACAGGACCTCGTTCTGCGGCGCGGCGATCGACTCGATCGGTTGGTAGGAGAACCCCTCGACCTCGTCCCCCTCCTCCCCCTCGGCGTCCTCGGGGTCGGTGAGGGCGGCCAGGTGCACGGCGCTGGGCTCGTCGGTGACGAAGGCGAAGTGCTGCCAGTCCTCGGAGAAGCGCCCGTGTACAGGGACCTCCGAGGCCATCGGGTCCACGGCCCCGTCGGGCAGCTCGATCCGCTGGAGCGGCGCACCGGTCTCGGGGTCGTGGAAGACCAGGACCTGGTCGGTTTCGGGGTCGCCGCCCTCGAATCCCCGGTGGATCAGCGCCAGGCCGACCATTCCCCCCTCGGTGAGCTCCTCCACGGTCTCGGGGGACTCGTCGGAGGGATCGGAGGAGGAGTCACAGGCCGTCACGGCGAGCAGGCACACGGCCGAGGCCAGGGCGAGGGAACGCCGCATCGGGTCGCCTTTCCGGGAAGAGTGGGGCTGAAGAACCTGTCCGGGAGGTGGGATCACCGCAGGCACACGATGGTTCTCCTGGTTCCTCACGTTATCGACACGGAACACCGGGGTCGTTCCCGGCTCTCAGTCGTCGGCGTTGGGGGAGGGGGACGGCGAGGGGTCGGCCTCGGCTTCTTCCTCCTCCTCCCGCTCGGCCTCTTCCTCGGCCTGACGTTCGGCTTCGGCGGCCCTGTCCGCGGCCCGCGTGGTGCAGACCTCCTCGGCAGGGGCGGACCCCTCGTCGACGGCGACCAGGGTGAAGCAGTACTCCACCTGAGTGTTCTCCGTGGGGACCTGCGCGGTCACGGCGCCGGGGCCGGTCCGTGCCAGGGTCCGGGGGTCGTGGCCCTGAGGACCGCCGACCACGAAGTAGGAGCCCGTACCACCGGTGTTGTCCGTCCAATTCAGGGTGACGGCACTGAGGGTGTCCTCCAGCATCACGTTGGAGGCGGGGGAGACCTCCGGCAGCGGGGAGGGTTCGGCCACCGGTTGGGCGGGGGCGTCCTCCTCGACCGGTTCCTCCTCGGTCTCCTCGGCGGCGACCGCGACCACCGGTTCGGGGGTGCTCGTCGCCGCGAAGGCACTCGCCACCATGCCGGCCACGAGAACACCGCAGACCGTCACCGCGATGTGCATCTGCTTGCGCCACCGTGGCGGTTCCTGGATCGCGGAAAGGGAGTCCCACTCCGGATCCGAGGACTCCTCCTCGGCCTCGTCGACGGGGAGGTACGCGGACTTCGCGTCACCGCTCCAACCGTCCAGCCGTGACCAGGCGCGCAGCGTGGAGACCTCCTCCCCACGCAGCTTCGCCATCATGAGGTCGGCGGTGCTGTGGTCGGAGTCCTCCGGAACGGCGCCGTGGAGTTCGCGTTCCTCCGGGGTGGGCAGCGGGCGTTGGGACGGACGCAGCCGCGCCGCGCTCTCCAACCGACCCCGGTCCCCTCCACCGGCCGGAGGGAACCCGTCCTGGGGGAAGCCGTGGCCGGTTCCCTCGGCCGGGACGTGCGGTGGGCGCTGTGGTCCGGTTCCGAACGGCGCGGGCGGAGCGTGGGGCCCGGAAGGAACGGACAGGTGCGGAACCTGGGCTCCGGACGGGTGGCCGGTCGGCCCGGGGGAAGGGGGCGTCGGAGGGGCGACCGGGGGCGCCTGAGAGGTGGGAGCGGTCGGCGGGTTCTGCGGTCCTGGGGGTACCGGAGGGGCTTGTGGTCCGGAAGGGGCGGTCGAGGACTGCGGCCCGGTGGCTACCGGAGGTGACTGAGGCCCGGAGTGGGCCGGCGGGGTCTGCGGGCCAGAGGACGCCGGCGGTGTCTGCGGGCCGGAGGGAGCGTTCGTCGGGGCGATACCGCTCATCGAGGGCTGGGCGCCGCTGGGGGCCGTCGCCGTGCGTCCGGACCGTGCCTTCTCGAAGGCCGCGGCGAACTCGGAAGGGTTGGGGAACCGGCCCGCGGGGTCCTTCGTCAGGCCTCGGGTGAGGACACGACGCAGGGAACGGGACACGTCCGGACGCGGCACCGGCGCGGGCTCCTCCGAGAGCACGCGCCGAGCGTAGGCCTGGGGGTCGAAGGGGGAACCGTCCGTGGACGAGAACGGTGCCCGACCCATGAGCAACGTCCAGATCGTCGAGGCGAGCTGGTAGACGTCCGACGCCGGTGTGCGCGGTTCGCCACGGAGGGCCTCGGGGGCCGAGTGGAGGAAGGACTCCATCTGGGGTGAGGGCGGGGTGAGCGGCTCACCGGAGGTGGACACCGCACCGAACCCGGTGAGCACGGGTGTGCGCCCGGCTCGCAGGACGTTTCCCGGACAGACGTCGTTGTGCAGCAGGCCACGGGCGTGCAGGGCGCCCAGGGCGGCGGCGACGCTTCGCGCGATCGCGGCCGCCTCCTGCAACGGAGCGGGGCCCCTCTTCGCCAGCATCTCCCCGAACGAACCGTCCGGGTAGTAGGGCATGGCGATGAAGAACGCACCGTCCGCGGTGGAACCCGCGTCCAACAGGGGGACCACGCCGGGTACGCCGTTGAGCGTGCGCAGGTGACCGAGTTCGACCTGGCCGGCCTCCACGGGAAGCACCTTGAGCACGACCTCGGCGCCGCTGGTCGCTCGGGTCGCGCGGATGATCCGGGCGCGTCGCCCCTGGCGAAGCTGCGTCGAGGTGTCGTACCCCGGGGCCCGGACGGGCCCGGGAGCGGAGCCGGACATGAGAGATCGACCCCCTGTTGGTGGTGGGATACCCGCTCGGGCGAACGGGGCAGGTGTACCGGGCTACGTCAAGGACGATCCTGGAACACCGGATGATCGAGCGTGGGGATCTCGATCATCTGGTTGCGAACGTTGTTGTTGGCTCCCCACCCTCGCTCCTCATTGATCTCCTGCTGTTTGCCGAAGGCGCCGATGAGGGCGATGACCCCGCAGATGAGCGCGATGAGGATGGCGCCGCCGATCACGGCGGGCCACACCCGCTGACGACGGCGCCAGTACCGGCTGGAGCCGTACAGCAGGGCGGATCGAAGTTGCCGATGCCGGAGAGCGTCCGCTTCGAGGACGTACTTCTCCTCGTCGGGCGTGTAGTGGAACGCCTCGGGAAGCTGCGGATCCGGATCGGTGGCAGGAGGCGAGGGTGGGGAGGACATCGGGACCCAGTTTACTAGAACAGACCGTCCAGGTACCGGGTGAGCTTGTCGTACTTGCCGGCGGTGTCACTGGTCGCGTCGATCATCTTCGCGAACGCGGAGTTGACCTCGGAGAAGTGGGTGTCGAATTCCTGGGCCTTGGCCTGGAACTGCGAGCTGCCCGACCCCTCCCACTGGCTGACGGTGCTCTCGGACTGCTCGTTGATCGCGCTCATGATGGCCGTGAAGCGACCCAGGTGCGCCTGCTGGTCGGAGGCCAGGTTCTGCAGCCCACCGACATTGCCGTAAACGTCGAAGTTACTACCCACGAATGTGCCTTTCTCGAAAGCCGTGACGGAAGCGGTGAAGGGGTCAGGCGTTGACCGGACGGGCCATGGCGCCGAGGTCGTTGGTGGACTGCGCGTAGTCGTCGCTGGCCTCGTCGTCGGTCAGGTTGAACTGCTGCTGGCCCTCGTTCAGCTTGATGCCGTTCTGGTTGCACCAGCTCATGAGCTCGTCGAAGCGCTCCATGAGGGTGGTGCGCGCCTCGCGGAAGTCGTGCAGGGCCTGTCCCTGGATGGAGTCGGCGTCACTGCTCATGTCGTCGATGAGCTGGTTCATCTGGGTGCGGAGACCGTCGGACTCCTGCCCGAGCTGCTCACCGCCCTGCGACAGGCTATTGACGTTTTCAAGACCGGCGTGCTGGGAGGACATCCGAACCCTTTCGAAGAATCTCTGATGGGAAAGTGTGCGTCCCGTCCTCCAAGAGCAGGGTGTTCGCCCGAGGCTCGGGATCAGGGGAGGTACGGCGAGTAGGGACATTAGTCAGGGTTTGACCTGTCGGTCAATGCGTATGCGCGTTTCGTGATGTTGTTGACCGGGTGCGAATTCCCTCCTTTCCTTGGTCGAACCGGCGGGCCTCGGTGGGCGTCTCAGGCCACCTGGTGCGCGTTCCGATCACCGGGCCCCGAGGACGTTCAGAGCTCACCGGTGCCGCAGTCGACGTAGTCGACGACGCTCGCCGTGTACTCCTCCTGGCTGTCGAAGGCGTCCTCGTACTGTTCCTTGTAAGCCTTGACGAAGTCATCGCCGCCGACGGTCTCGTCGCACCAGGTGACCTCGTTGTGGTTCATCGCGTTGCCGAGGGACCCATCGACCTCGGCGAGATGGACATCGTCGCCCCAGGCGTCCTTGTCCAGTTCGACCACGAACCCCTCCAGGTCGCCGTCCTCGTATCCGGCATCCCAGTCCACGTCCGCTTCCCCGCCACCCTCGGCGACGATGACCCCGTAGTCGAACAGGTGCTCACGAGTGCCGCCCATGTTCACGAGGACCTCGTCGGAGCCGGCTTCGTCGATCATGCGGTCCAAGGTGTACAGCCGGATCTCCCGCTCGATCCACTGCACGGAGACGTAGTCCTCGGGTAGGCCCGACGTGGGCTCCGGCTCGGGTTCGGACGTGGAACAACCCGATAGGACCAGCCCCGCGGCGAGGGTGAGCACCGGCAGGGTGGATGTCCGGACCGTACGGTGGGTCAAGGGATCCTCCGAGGAGAGTCTGTGGCGGGGGAGGAGACGGTGTCGGGGCGATGGGGGGTCAGTTCTCCTCCGGGGGCTTCCCGAAGGTCTCCAGTTCGCCCCCGAAGTAGTCACGTGTGGTCTTGTACGCGTCGCTGTACTGACCGGTGAAGTCGCCCACCCACTCACGGCCGGACGCCGTGTGTTCGATGGGTTCTCCCGTGTGGGGGTCGGTGCTGTTCGCGGTGAGGACGGTGTTGTTCATGACGTTGCCGAGGGCGTCGTCCATCCCGGAGAGGTTCCGGTCCTCGTTGTGCTCCCACGCGCTCGGGTCCTTCTCGAACGTCAGAGTCACCGAGTCGTCGATGACGAAGTCGTTGGTGATCTCGGAGGGCTTGAGCTCCTGACCGTCCTGCACGATGGTCAGCGCGCCACCGTCGACCAGGGTCCGAAGGTCCGAGCGCTGGGTCTCGCCGTTGAACGCCTGGGGATCGTTAGCGAGCATGAAGTCCAGGGTCTCCACCCGGAAGTTCCGTTCCACGCTCTGCTCACTGGTATAGGTCGGGAACCGTGGAGACACGTCGTATTCGCCGTCGACGATCGCCGCGACGATGCTGTCCTTACCGAGGTCCAGACCCTTCGAGACTCCCTGACCGATGACCGGGATCTTCTCGGACAGGGTTCCCGCCTCGCTCACCACGAAGTCGGCGATCTGCGTCTCTCGCTCGATCGTCTTGTCCAGGTCGGCGGTGCGGTCCTCCGACTCCAGGTACAGGGCGCGCTCCAACAGTCCTTGGAGCTGCGCCGAGCCGCGCGCGGACGTCGCCTCGTTACCGGACTCCAGGTAGGCGATGGCCTCGATCTGCTGGTAGGCGTCCACCGAGTTCACGATGCGCCCGGCGGTCTCGTCGTTGCCCATGAGGAGCTGCATGAACTGGGCACGCTCGTCGGGACCCATGCGCACGTAGTTGGTATCGGGATCGAAGTCCCCGATCCCCTGCACCGGGTTGCCGTCGGTGTCCAGGATGTCGCCGTTGGCGAAGCTGAAGATGTGGGCTTCGAAGATGTCGCCCAGGCTGTCGGCCAGAGCGCCGTTGAACTGGGTGAAGGAGGCGTCGGAGTAGTCGTTGTCCCCCTCGGTGACACTGACGCCGGTGTTGATGAGGGCGTCGTGCATCTCCGGGTCGGTGATGGTCTCCATGAACCCGGTGAAGGCGTCGCCCGCGCGCTCGTTCACCTCGGGATCCTCACTGTGCACGTCCTCGGCCAACCAGTCGGTGAGCTGTCGCGCGGTGTGCCCGTCGTCGTGCCATTCGAAGGTGAGGGTGCCCTCCAGGGCCTGCTTGCGCAGGTCCTCGTCGCCGTAGGGGACGCCCGGCTCCTCGTTGAGGTGCTCCCCGGTGAGGATGTAGTAGTTGGAGTCCTTGTTCCGGGAGGCCACGTCGACCATGTGCGAGACCTGCTCGGAGTCGGGCAGCACGCCGTCGGAGTCGTGGACCTCGCCGCCCCAGGCGTCGAGGAACGCGCCGGTGCTCAGGTGGAGGTTGGTGGACAGGCCGTAACCGGCCTCCAGGTTCTCGTCGGTGTGCTCCATGAAGGCGGAGAGCGCCTTCATGTCCATGCCCATCCCGGCGGGGCCCGTGGAGACCTTGCCCTCCGCGTCGGGGTTGATCCACGGCCCCTCGACCGCGTAACGGAAGCTCTGGGGCAGGTTGTCGTAGCCACCGCCGATACGCGGGTCCGACAACGCGAGTAGACCGTCGCCGAGCGTGCCGAGGGCCTGTTCGCGTTCCTCCTCGCTCATGCCGGACTCGGCCATGAGGTCGGGGTAGGCCATGAGGCCCGCGCCGGCGCCGTCGCGGTAGTAGGGCTCCTCCAACTGCCGGTAGAACTCCTCCAGGAACTCGACCTCCTCCGACTCGAACTGTGTCCCGTTCTGCTGGTGACCGCGGGCGTTCGACCCCATCATCGCCATCACGAGCATGAGCTCGTGGTAGCGGTCGTCCAGGGGCTTGTCTCCGGACCAGTAGGCCGAGAGTTCGTCGGCGTACTCCTCGGCGTTCTCCGGGGTGAGTTCGACGTCTTCGAGGAGTCCGGAGTAACGCGACGGGTCGAGGCTGAGGAACCCCCAACCGGCGTTCCCGGCCTCGATGAGCTTGGAGACGTTCTCCGGGGTCGGACCCTCTTCGAGCATGGTCCGAACGTCTTCGGCGGTGTCCTGGAGGGTGTTCCAGTTGGTCCGCTCGCGCTCGATGAGGCCCTCCTGCACGGTGGAGAGTTCGTCGTAGAGTTCGCGACACTTCTTCTCGTCACCGGCGCCCCAGTCCGTCCAGAGGAACCCGTCGGCCTGCGGGTGGGACTCGGTGATCCGGTCACCCTGGTACTTGGAGGGGACGGCGCCCTCCTTCTCGCCCTTGCTGGTCTGCCAGGTGGAGAGTTGGGCCTCGCGTTCGTCGTCGAAGGCCTTGACGGTGTCGGCCCACATCTCGGCGACCGAAGAGGCATAGCTGACCGAGACCGCGGCGTCCCGCCACTTCTGGATGTCCTCCTCGGAATGCCCTTGGATGTTCCAGGCGATGAGGTCGGTGAACTGATGCGAGGCGGAGTCGAAGCTCCCCCCGAGGTCGTCGGCGCGACCGAGCACGCGGGCGTTGAGGATCTCCAGATCCGACGCGCAGTCGTACATGTCGGCCGAGCGTCCGTAGAAGTCTCGGGGGAAGAAAACGAGGGCGATGGTGGCCACGGTCATCCTCAGGGGCGAAGAGCGAGCGGGGTGATGGAAGGGGACTCGGGCTGGGGCGAGGCCACGGGGCGTCAGTCGAAGTTCAGGTCACGGTGGGACTGCCAGGGGTGGAAGCCGTCCGAGCTGTCGAGGTCGTTCTGGGCGACCTCACCGGCGCCGGCCTGGATGTTGTTGGCCAGGGCGAGACCGTGTTCCTGGAGGTCGATGAGGGCTTGGTCGGCCTCTTCCCGGAACTTGTTGAACCCGGATCTGACGTCTTCGTGGCCGCAGGCGCCCACCGCGTCTCCGAGGAGGAGGTCGAACGCGTCGGCCAGCCCGGCCATCGCGGCGGCGAGGGTCTCGGCGTACTCGCCACCCTCCATCGCCTCGATCGGGTTCGCGCCCGCTTCGTTGGTCATGGAGGCACTCCTTTCGGATGAGGGTGTGCACCGGCGACGGAGACCGGTGTCCGCTGACGCCACTTCGGGGAGTGACGGGGACAGGGTCGCCTGGTGCGACGACGGTAAGAGGACGAGAGTTTCATACCAAAGGAAACAGAAGTGTAACGAGACCCGTATTGTCCGAGGTGACCGTGCGTAGGGTGACCACGCATGTACACACCGAGTTGGAGTCGTCGGCGGCGATGGCTCGCGGCTCTTGGCCGCCTGAGCCACCGTCGGTCGAGGCGGGCGTCGTTACGCGGGGGGCTCGCTCCAGCCGACCTGCAGCAGGTCGGGGCGCTTTCCACGAAGGGCCAACTGCGCACGACCCTGGGGAAGCTGCTTGGAGGCCACACCGTTGGCCAGGCGTCCCTCCATACGGTCGCCGGAGAACAGCACGCCCGGGGTGGCCATGTCGCTCAGCGACTGCAGCACCGGCTCGAACATCGCGCGTGCCGTACCACCGGTGCGGCGGGCGGCGATGACGTGCAGGCCCAGGTCGGCGCCCTGCGGGATGAACTTGGCCAGGGGAGCCAGCGGGTTGCTGCGCGAGGCGATCATGTCCATGTCGTCCACGATGACGTACAGGTCGAGCCCCTTCCACCAGCTGCGATCCCGCAGCTGTTTCGGGGTCACGTCCGGGCCCGGCAGGCGTTGCTGGAGGGAACCGGCGAGGTTGTCGGCGACCGCCTTGGTCTGCTCCGCGGTCGTGCAGTAGGCCAACAGGTGCTCTTCGGGAACCAGTTCCAGGTGTGAGCGTCGGAAGTCGACCATCACGATGCCCAGCTCCTTGGACGGGCGTTGGACGATCTGCTTGACCAGCCCGCGCACCAAGGCGGACTTGCCGCTCTGCGGGTCTCCGAACACCAACAGGTGCGGGTCCCGGTCCAGGTTCATCACGGCCGGGGCCAGGGAACTCTCGGCCATGCCCAGCACCAGCTCCCGCGACCTGCTCCGGCCGGATCTGCGGCCCTTGAGCAGCTCGTCCAGTTCGACGCGCTCGGGGAGGGTGCGCACGCCCTGGACCGCCTTCTGCGGCCAGCGTTCCCGGATCCGTTTGATCAGGTCCTGGACGCCGTCGGTCAGGTCCTCATCGCTCGCGACACCGTCCACCCGGGGCAGCGCCACGTGGGTGTGGTGCTCTTCCGCCGACAGACCTCGACCCGGGGTGTCCTTCGGGATGTCCTCGGCGATCTTGCGTCCGATGCCCGAGTCCATGGGGTCGCTCAGCCGCAGTTCGAACCGGCCGCCGAAGAGCGCCTGCAGACGGGAACGGACCTGGGAGGAGGCCGCGCCCGTCAGGATGGTGTGCACGCCAAGGGAGGGACCACGCGTCGCGATGTCCATGAGGTAGTCGTCGGCGGCGTCGAAGGCGTCCCGAACGGCCGACCAGCCGTCGATCATCAGGAACAGGTCCCCTGGGACGCTGGACGGCACCTCGCCCTCCGCGCGGGCCTGACGAAAGGCCGCGGGCGAGTCGAGCTTGTGCTTGCGGAACAGACGCTGGCGGCGGTCGAGGTGTCCGGACACGTCGGTGAGGACCCGCTGGACCTTCTCCGGGTCGGCCCGTCCGGCCACACCCGCGACGTGCGGAAGCTCGTCCATCGCCTGGAGCGCGCCACCACCGAAGTCGATCGCGTAGACCGCCACACGACCCGGCGGGTACCGCCACGCCAGACTCGTGATGATGGTCCGCAGCAGGGTGGACTTACCGGACTGGGGGCCTCCCAGGACGACGATGTTGCCCTCGCCACCGGTGAAGTCCAGTTCGGCGGGGACCACGCGTTGTTCGCGCGGGATGTCGGTCAGTCCGAAGACCGCCTTGGCCTCGGTCGGGTTCGGCTCGGTGCCCGCACCCTCCAGGTCCTCGCCCTCGCCGAGGTCGGTCAGGACGGTGTCGAAGGTCAGCAGCTCCGGGAGGGGCGGCAGCCAGACGGGGCGTACGGGGTCGGCGCCGGAGGCCACCAACCGATCCACGGTCACCTGCAGGGTGGTGCGCTTCTCCTGCTTGGGTTTTTCCTCCGACTTCGCCTTGATCGAGTCCACCAGCGACTCCACCAGCGATCCCGCGCCCGTCACCTTGCCCAGGCCGTTGTAGGACAGCAGCGGAAGGACCGGGTCGTGCTCGGTCTTCTCCTCCTTGGCCGGTGGTTCGTAGGGCTGGGAGACCATGGCGGCCTTGAACCGTTCGAAGACCGAGGTGTCGACCTTCAGGTAACCCGAACCGGGCTCCGGGGGCAGGTGGTAGGCGTCACCGACACCGATCGCCTCCCGGCTCTCCGCCTCGGAGAACGTCCGCAGACCCACCCGGTAGGACAGGTGGGACTCCAGCCCCTTGATCTTGCCCGACTCCAGCCGCTGGGTGGCGAGCAGGAGGTGCACGCCGATGGAACGGCCGATCCGGCCGATCGCGACGAACAACTCCGCGAAGTCGGGGTGGGCGGTCAACAGTTCGGAGAACTCGTCGATGATGATGAGCAGGTGCGGCAGTGGTTCCAGGCCGGGATCGTTCTCCCGGGCCGCTTCGTAGGCGTGCAGGTTGGGCAGGTTGCCGGCGTTCTTCAGGATCTGTTGCCGTCGTACCAGTTCACCGAAGGTCGCCTCGCGGAACCGGATGACCAGGCCGTCGTCGTCGGCGAGGTTGGTGATGAGCCCGGCGCTGTGCGGCAGCCGGTCGGTGTCGGCGAAGGTCGCGCCACCCTTGAAGTCGACCAGCAGCAGGGCCAGGTTCTCCGGTGAGTGGTTGATGACCAGGGAGGCCACCATGGTCCGCAGCATCTCCGACTTACCGGAACCGGTGGCACCGACGACCAGGCCGTGCGGTCCCATACCGCCGAAGGCTGATTCCTTCAGGTCCAACAGGACGGTGTTGCCGCTCGGGCCCACCCCGATGGGTACGCGCAGGTAGTCGCCGGTGGAGCGTTTGCGCCAGGTACGGCGGGTGTCCAGCGCGGCGACGTCGGGGACGCCCAGGATCTCGGGTAGCCCGACGGTCTCGTGCATGGCGTCGTCGCCGTCGGTCACCGCGATGCCGTAGGGGGCCAGGACGCGGGACAGGGTGGTCAGTTGGGCGACGCCGGCGTTGTCGGCCCTGCCATCGAGGGGCACGTAGGCGGACTCCGGGTCCGGCTTGATGCCCTCGGTGTCCTCACGCAGGGTGCCGTCGGCCTCGATCAGGAGCCGTAGCTCCACGGAGTCGGGTTCCTCGCGTCGCTCCGAGGACAGGATGATGACGTGGATGCCGAGGTCGGCCAGGTTGGTGACGGGGGGCTCGGCCTGAAGGCCGGAGAGGGTGGACTGGTACTCGCCGTCCAGGACGACCACGAGCCGCTGTGTGCCGGGGCCCGGGGGCTTGCCACGGCGACGTTGCAGGTCGACGGTGCGTCGTTCGATCTCGTCGGAGAGGAGTTCCGCGACCTGCACGGTGTTGTCCGAGACGAAGCGGGCGGGCATGGGGCCGTCCGTGGCGTCCTCGAAGGTGTTGTGCGGCAACCACTTGGTCCACTCCCACCGCTCCCGGAGCTTCGGGTCGCGGACCACACCGATGCGCAGGTCGTGTGGGGAGTGGAAGACCGAGAGCTGGGAGATCATCGCTCGGACGAGACCGCGTCCGGCCTCCCGGTCCCCGTTGATCGAGATGACGCCGTGCCGTCGGAGTGGAACGATCAGGGGCATCTCGGGGACGTCGCCGTAGAGCTCGATGAGCTGGTCGGCGGCGCCTTGGCAGACGGGATCGTAGACGATCAGCGGGGAGGAGGTATCGACCTTGAGCTTCAACCTTCGGGCCAGAGGCCGTGTGCCGCATCCGACCCGCACGTCGAGGAAGTCGGGGTCGGAGGCCCGGCGTTCCCATCTTCTCGCCCGGGAGCGGGCCGGTTCCGTGAGCAGACTCGGCTTCGGATGGCGGAAGGCGTTGTCCGAACGCTGGCCGGCGGCGACGTCTCGAACGATCTCGCGCAACTGGTCCAGGTAGTCGACGTAGCGCTCTCGTTGCTCACGAATGCGCTTACGCGGGCCGTTGTGCTGGGCGACGAACATGATGATTCCGACGATGACGCTCGCGAGCATGATCATCACGCCCGCCACCATCATCAATGGTCGGTGACCCATGGTGATGGACATCAGAAGGGAGCCCGAACCGGTGATGATCGGCATGATGATCATCGCGCCCGAGCTACCGGCCGGCGCGTTCTCCGGCATCTGCGGCGGTGTCGCGATGACCAGCGGAGACGTCCCTGGTGCGGGTGGTATCTCACGAGCCGGGCGGGGAACAGGTCTCGTCGCCACGGGGGTCCCTTCTCCGTCCACCTGCAAGGTTTCGTGTTTCGGTGACTACGCTATAGATGATCTCGTGGACACAGCGAATCGCCTAATTGTCATCGGTTGCGCCCGTTGAGCATGGTAATCACAGAACGAGTCGACAAAGAGGGTCTTGGGTGAGCGGATACTGCAGGGTCACGGTCACCGGACCCCGGCGCTGGGCCGATCTGGCGCTACCGGGAAGTGTTCCCGTCGCCACACTCATGCCTCGCATCATCGAGGTCTGCGTGGACGAGGGAGAGAGCACCGAACCGGCTTCCTGGACACTGACCACGGTCGACGGTCAACCGGTTCGCCCCGAAGCGCCTCTCGAAGGCGCGGGTGTCTACGACGGGGACGTGCTCCTCCTCGATCGTGTGGTCGCTCCGAGCCGTCCCGAACACGTCGATGACGTACGCGGCGCGGTCGAGGACAGCGTCGACGAGACCGCGTGGATCTGGAACCCGACGACCACGTTGTCGTTCGGCCTGCTCGTGGGCGGCATCGGGCCGTTGCTGATGCTGTTCCTCATGATGTGGCTGCGTCCGTCGCCGGGGCACCTCGCGGTGGCGGCGTTGGGCACGTTGTTGACGATCGGCACGATGATGCTGGCGGCCCGCCGGCCGCTGCCCGCGGTCGCCTACGTCCTCTTCGCGACGGCCTGTGTGTGGGGTGGTGCCACCGCGGTCCTCGCGGCCGGGTTCCTCTTCAACCCCACCCCCTTGGTCACGGGGGCCATCGCGCTCTGCGGGGGTCTGCTGGTGGCGGTGATCGGCTGGTCCATGCACGAGACCGGGCTGCCCTACATCGCCGGACTCACGGTGCTGACCCTGACCGGGGGCGTTCTGGTCGTGGTCGGGATCTTCGCGCAGCCGGTACAGGGCGTGCGCGCGATGGGGATCGCGCTGGCCCTGTGCGTGGGCGCGCTGCCGCGTGTGGCGATGGTGATGGGCGGCCTGTCCGGACTGGACTACGAGGTCGGACGGTCGGGTCAGGTGGCCACGGACCGGTTCGAGGAGACCTTCACCAACACCGACCGCCTGCTGCTGGGCATCGTGATGGGCACGGCCCTCTCCGGCGGGATCTTCGCGGTCCTGCTCGCCTACTTCGGCACGGGCCTTCCCGACCTGCTGCTGTGCGGTCTCCTCGGGGTGCTGTTGGTGATGCGCTCCCGTCTGTTCGACCGCATCCGTCACGTGCTGCCCCTGCGCCTGGCGGGCGCCGTGGGTCTGGGCGCCGCGGGTGTCGCGGTCACGGTGCAGCACCCGGTGTTCGGCCCGTGGCTTCCGGCCGTGGTCCTGCTCGCCGGGATCCTCCTGAGCGTCCTGAGCTGGGTGAAGTTGAACGACGTCCCCCGTGCCTCGCTCCGAAGGGTCCTGAACTGGACCGAGATCCTCATCATCATGACGATGTGCGTCATGTTCGCCTGGGGCATGGGCCTGTTCGACTTCGTGGCGAGGATGACCGGAGCCACCTGATCCCACGGTGCTCCGAAGCAGGGTGACGCGGGCCCTCAGTAGAGGGTGCCGGTCTGTTCGAAGGTGTCCGGGTCCAGCAGGACCGGGGGTGTGCCGTCGCCGGGCAGGGCCGCGATGACCTCGCCGTCGGGGTGGATCGCGACGCTCCGGTAGGAGGCCGCCTGATCGGCCGCCTCCAGCAGGTTCTCGCCGGACTCCAGGTCCCAGACGTAGGGGTGGTACTCCCGGGAACCGGGGCCCGTGCCCGCCGACCACGTCGCGTACAGCCGCTCCCCGGCGGGGTCGAACAGGAGTTGGACGAGGATGGGCTCGTCGTCGGACTCGAACTCCTCGCGGGTGAACGAGGCGACCTCGCTGCCGTCCTCGTAGTCCTCGACTTGGACCTCGGGGTCTTGCGCGTAGGCGATCTGGGTGGTTCCCGGCCGTACCGCCAGCGAACTGTCCGAGGTCCCCTCCACCGTGCCGACCTCTTCACCGGTGCCGACGTCCCAGACGTGGACGGTGTCGTTGTCGTTGGTGGCGACGTGGTCCTCGTCCACGAATCGGGTCTCGAACTGGAGCCCCTCGGCGAAGGGCTCGCCGGCCTCGCCGGTGGCGGTGTCGACGACGTTGGTGCCCGGGCCCTCGCCGGAACCCTTGTCCAGGGTGACGGCCAGTCGGGTGCCTTCGGGGGAGAACGCGAAACCCCGGACGTTCTTCGGGCTGGCCAACCAGCGTTCCTGGTCGTCCGGGCCCTCCTGCGCTCCCAGGTGTCGGACGGTTTCGCCGGAGATCAGGTCGTAGGTGTGCGCGAGGAGGACGGGATCCTCTCGTCCCTCGTATTCGACGGGCGCGGCGGTGACCAGTGTGCAGCCCACCGGTGAGAGCGCCGCTTCCGAGAACAGGTCCGAATCCGATGTGGTGGGGCGGGCGATCTCCCGTTCCTCCCGCCAGTCCCAGACCATGAACCCCACCTCGGAAGCGACGCCCAGGACGTCTCCGTCACCGGAGAACGTGAGGTTGGAGATGTTGATGTCCGGAGCGGGAGGTTCCTCCGGAGGCGGGAACCCGGTGGCATCCAGGCAACGGCCCTCGCCGACCAGCGACTCCGAGCCCTCTTCCGGGCCGGTCGCGTCCGCCGGATCATCGGACAGTCGGTCATGGGCGAACATCGCGCCCCCGGCCGCGAGTACGACCAGGACCAGCGCCCCGGTGCCCAGGGCGAGCAGTCGTCCGCGCCCGCGACGCATCGTCTGCGGCGGCGTCACCTCCCGTCCCGCGGGGCCGGTGGCCAGGACCTCGCCCTGACGTGTGGCGACCGCGTCGATCGCCGCGCGCAGCGGAGGCGACCACGGAGGTGGCTCGGTGGGCCCACCGAGCATGCTCACCAGGTCCGAGGAGCTGGGACGCAGTCTGGGGTCCCGCTTGAGACAGGCGTCCACCAGGCCGCGCAGTTGCAGTGGCACGGCGGACAGGCCCTCGGGCCCGGCCACCCCGGAGACCGCGTAACAGAGCGTCGCCGCCCACGAGAACACGTCCGTGGCCGGGCTCGCTCCGCCCTCCGGAGCGGCGAACGCCGGATGCGGCGCCCGCCGTTCGGTGTCGGAGACCGCCCACTCCAGGCCGGGGTCGGCCAAAACGGCCCCGTGACCCGCCATGAGGACGCCGTCCGGCCACAGCGAACCGTGTGCCGGGCCGGCGCCGTGCAGGTCGGCCAGCGCCTGGGCCAGGGCCAACGCCAAGGGGCGCACCGCGTCTACGGGGAGCGGGCCGTGTGCGCGCAGGAGTTCGGCCAGGGTGGGCCCGAGCGGACGGGAGACGGCGACCCAGGGGACCGCGCCGCTCAGGTCGGCGTCCCGGACCGCGCACACGTGCGCCCCGGACAGCCCGCGCGCCCCCTCCACCTGGCGGGCGAAGGCGGCGCGGAAGGTGGGGTCGGTGGCGTACTCCGGACGTACGACCTTCACCGCCACCGACGAACCGTCGTGGGGTACCCCCAGGTAGACGCGGGCGTAGGCGTCCTCGCCGAGGCGGGCGCGCAGCCGGTAGGGGCCGATGGCGGGCGGGTCGTGCGGGTGGAGAGGGAACATGGGCCTTACCGGGGTCGGGGAGGGAGGGGACACGGGGCGGGGGTCACATCTCTTCCACCAGACGCAATTCGACCGCGTCCACGAACCACATGCCGCTGCCGTGCCCGGGCACGCCCGAGATGACCTCACCCTCCGGGTGCACGGCGATCTCGTGCAGGTATCCCTCGTTCTCGGCGGCGGTCAGGTCCTCCCCCGTGGAGTACTCCCACACCTTCATGTAGGCGTCCTCGAACTCGTAGTCCACGGGGACGTAGGTGACGTAGACACGGTCCGCCTCCACGCTGTACTGCACGTCGTGGACCTCGAACTCCTCCGCGTCCATGTCCTCGTCGACGAAGTCGGTGGAGTCGGAGGGATCGTCGAGGTTCATCCGGTGGGCGCCGTTGGAGATGGGATGCAGGATGGTGGAGTCGTCCACCATGGACACGCCCTGGGGGCCCACGAGGGGGCTTTCCTCGCTCTGTCCGATGACCTCACCGCTCTCCACCTCCCACAGGTACAGCTTCTCCGAGTAGTCCTGACCGACCACGTGGGCACCGTCGGGGGAGACGTCGACCGAGCGCACGCTGTAGGGACCGGAGAGCGTGTCGGCCATCTCGTCGGTCTCCAGGTCGTAGATCATCACCGCCGAGTCGGTACCCCCACCCGCGCCGACCACCAAACGGGTGCCGTCGTCGGTGAAGGCGATGGAGCCGATGTCGAAGCCCTCCGAGTAGACCGTGTGCTCGCCGCTCTCCAGGTCGTACACGTGCGCGCCGTCGTCGGAGGCGTAGGCCAGCAGGCAGTCGTTCGGGCTGAAGCTCGGGTGCCCGTACAGCATGGGGATCCGCGTCTCGATCCGCGCGACCTCGGTGTCCTCCCGCCAGCTCCACAGGGCCACGCCGCCGGTGCCGGCGACGGCCAGGACCTCGCCGTCGCTGGAGAACTCCGTGTAGAAGACGCCTTCGTCGTCGTTGGGCGCGGTGGGTTCCTCCTTGGCCGCCTCGGTGAACTCGGGGGCGAGGTGCTCGGTGGCGTCGCACGTCTGGCGCGGAGCCGCCTCCTGCTCCTCGGGGTCGGGGGACCCGCCGACCAGACCGGCCTGTCCCGCGGTCCACACACCGAGCCCGGCGACCATCGCCAGGGCCACGGTGGCGGCGCCGGCGATGAGCAGGCGCCCGCCCAGACCACCCTTGGCCCCGGGGGAGGGGGCGGCGGACACCGTGGAGTGGAACTCGTGCGCGACCCCGTCGATTCGGGCCGCGGCGTTCGGCGGCGACCAGGCGGCGGAGGTCGGAGCGGGGGCCACCGGACCACCGAGGGCGTGCAGCACCTGCGCGGCGTTGGGCCGCGAGGCCGGGTCCTTCTCCAGACAGGCCGCGATGACGTCGCGCAGGGACGGTGGGACCTGGGCGAGGTCGGGGTCGAGGTTGGCGATGCGGTACAGGACGGTTGAGGGGTGGCCATCGCCGAACGGTCCCTGGCCGGTGAGCGCGTAGACCATGATCCCGCCGAGCGCGAAGACGTCGGCGGCCGGCCCCGGGCCGTGTTCGGAGTCGACGGACTCCGGTGACATGAACGCGGGGGTGCCCGCGAAGCGTCTCCCCTCCTCGCCGGCCTCGGGGGAGTCCCCCATCGCGTGGGCGATGCCGAAGTCGATCACCTGGGGGCCCTCGGCCGCCACCATCACGTTTCCGGGCTTGAGGTCGCGGTGGACCAGCCCGGTGGCGTGGACGCGTTCCAGGGCCTGGGCGATGCCGCGGGCCATGAAGCGCACCGACTGCTCGGGGAGCGGCCCGGTGTCGTACACCAGGTCCTGCAGGGAAGGGCCCATCACGTACTCGGTGGCCAACCAGGGGGTCTGCCCGGAGGTGTCGCCGGCCAGCACGCGCGGCGTGTAGTCGCCGTGGACCCGCTGGACGAGTTCCAGCTCACGGGCGAACCGTTCACGGAACCCGGGGTCGTAGGCGTACTCGGCGCGCACGACCTTGACCGCGGCGGGCCTGCCGTCGGAGTCCATCCCGAGGTACACGCGCCCCATGCCACCGGAGCCCAGCAGGGCGATGACACGGTAGGGGCCTACCTCGCGGGGGTCGTGTGGGGCGGGTTGCTGCATGGTGGCCTTCCGGGGGTGTTCAGGAGAACTCGGCGACGACTTCGTAGTCGGTCGTGTCCAGGACACGGACGGTGGCGTAGCCGTCCTCGGTCACGGTGGTGGCGATGTGCTCGCCGTCGGCGCTGACCCCGATGACGTCCGAGAGACGTAGCCCCTCGACCGGCGTGACCTCACCGGTGGCCGTGTCCCAGACGGGAGTGTCCGCGGTCGGCCAACTCGTCCCGCCGTAGGCGACGGAACCGTCCTCGGACAGCGCGACCTCGTAGATGTTGTCGTCGCCGAGGCCCGACATGTCCATTTCCCGGGTGGAACCGTCCGTCAGGTCGACCGCCAGGACCTCGGTGTAGTCCATCAGGACCACCAGGGTGCTCCCGTCCCTGGACAGCGCGAAGTCCGAGATCTCCTCACCCTCGAACCGGTGGACTTCCTCGCCGCTCTCGGCGTCCCACACGATCGTGAAGGCCGTGCCCTCACCATCCAGGTTGTAGCTCGCCCCCACCAGCATCGATCCGTCCGGGGTGTAGTCCAGGGCATGCAGGTATCCGTCGAGGGGGAGGTCGAAGACGACCTCCTCGCTCTCCACGTCCCACGTCTGAAGAATCGGGTTCCCGTCCTCGGTTCCATCGTCGGAGGCCTCGGCCGCCAACGTGGAGGCGTCCTCGGTGAGGGCGGCCATGTCGAACATGCCGAACTCCTCGTCCTGGCCCAGGACCGCGATCCGATTGTCGCTTCCGCCCCGCCAGACCCGGATGTACTCGTTGACGGCGGTCGCGACGTGGCCACTATCGGTGAAGTCGGCCCCGAGGGCGCTCGGGTACTCGTCGATCAGCTCCCCGTCGCGCCAGTCCCACGTGCTGAGGGTGCTCGCGCCGAAGACGTGCAGGTGGTCGCCGTCCTCGGAGAAGGTGAGGGTGTACATGAACCCGCCGAAGTGGTCGCTCTCCTCCGTGTCCGGATCGCCTTCGCCGGCGGCCCCGCCGTCCGTCCCCGCGTCCGCCCCGTCATCCGCCCCGGCGGAGGCGTCGGCGGTGGGTTCCCGCCCGTCCTCGGATCCGAGGGGCAGCGCGGTCCACGCCAGCGCCCCACCACCGAGCAGGACCAAGGCGGTGGCCGCGGCCGCCGCGATCACCACGGACCGGCGGCGCCACCACGAGGTTCCACCGCCCCGACCCGGGCCGTTGCCCATGGGCACGGTGGTGCGCTCGGCGGCCCTGGCCTGTTCCGTCTCACCCGCCTTGGCGTCGATCTGCCGGTTCACCCGGGTGGGAAGCCAACCGTGCGCGGCCGACGGCAGCGGCAGACCGGACAGCTCACGTAGGATGGAATCGGTGTCGGGGCGTTGTTCGGGTTCCTTGGCCATGCACCGGGCGATCAGGTCCCGCAGCGGCCCCTCCGGGAGGGCCTCCAGGTTCGGTTCCGCCTTCAGCACCTTGGCGAGGGCGTTGACCGGGCTGCCCGCACCGAAGGGCGGCGTCCCACTGGCGGCGAAGATCACCGCACCGCCCAACGAGAACACGTCGGCGCGCGAAGTGACGTTCTTACCGGTGATCTGTTCCGGAGACGTGTACGACGGGGTGCCGAAGGTCTGGCCGGTCCTGGTGAGGACGGTCCCCTCGACGGCGCGGGCGATTCCGAAGTCGATGACCTGTGGACCCCGCGGGGACAGCAAGATGTTGCTGGGTTTGAGGTCGCGGTGCATCAGCCCGGCGGCGTGGATGGTCGCCAACGCCTGGGCCAACCCCAGGGTGAGCACCAACAGGGACTCGGCGGGAAAGTGCCCGACCTCCCGGACGGCCTCCTTGAGGGTGGGGCCGGGCACGTACTCGGTGGCCATCCACGGTTCGGGGGCCTCGGGGTCGGCGTCCACGACCGCCGGGGTGAAGGGGCCTCGCACGCGTTGCGCCGTGCGTACCTCACGGGCGAACCGTGCCCGGAACCCGTTGTCGTGCGCCAGGTCCTCCTTGACCACCTTCAGGGCGCACAGGTGACCGTCGGGGGTACGCGCGAGGTACACCTTCCCCATCCCGCCGGCGCCCAGCCGGGCCAGGAGTCGGTGCGGACCGATGGCGGGGGGATCGTCGGCGGTGAGGGGTTGCATGACTGCAGGGGATCCTTACTGCGCGCGAGTCGGCGGCGTTTCCGGAGGGTTCACGGAGAGGACGTGTACCGGGCCAATGTAGCGGCTTGGCGACAAACCACCCAGGGCGCTGTCCTCATCCGGCCCGGAGTTCCGCCTGATGGGGCGGTCGAGGGGGCTCAGTCGCGTCCGCCCAAGAGCGCCCTCGGGAAGTAGCCGAGTTCGGGGTCGATCTCGTACACGGCGACGGCCCCGCCCTCGGAACGCACGCCCGTCAGGAGGCTCCCGTCATCGGAGAGCGTGAAGGGGTGTACCTCGGGTCCGGAGGTCGACGGACCCTCCGGCCGGAACTCCTCTCCGGTGTCGGGATCCCAGGCCACCAGGAATCGGGCCCGACCGTCCTCGCCGGTGCGCGAGGCCAGGACGAGGTCGTGCTCGCGACTGTGGGCGACGTCCATGAGGGCGCCGTCGACCATCAGACAGCCGCTCGGGTGGAAGGCGACCGGGGCGGGGGAGGACAGGTCGGTGTCGACGGGAACGTGCGCGAGGGGTTCACCCGACTCGGAGTCCCACAGGGAGGTGCCGTCCTCCATGGCGGTGGCCAGGGCCATGGAGTCGGGGGTGTGGACCAACGTGGACGTGGAACGGGAGTCCGGTGCGGACAGGTCGCCGGGGGCGGCGGGCTCATGGGATCTTCCGGACGTCGTGGACCAGGACACGACGTCGGGGTTCAGCGAGACCGTCGCCCGTCGGTATCCCAGCGGTGCGGATCGAACATACCGATCGGCAGGTCCGTGTGTCCGGTGCGGGCCAGGTCGGCGAGGGCCACGCCCACGGCGGAGGCGAACTTGAACCCGTGACCGGAGAAACCACCCGCCAGGACCAACCCCGGCAGCTCGTCCCGACGTCCGATGAGGAAGTGCTCGTCGGGCGTCATCGTGTACATGCAGGCCACCATGTGTTCGGGCAGTGGGCCCACCCCGCGCAGTCCCGCGGCGAGGTCGCCCAGACGGCGTGCGTCGTCCTCGTCCGGGGGACGGGGGCCGACGTCCGGGTCGACGGGTTCACCCCACTGGGAACCCGCGCGTCGGCCCGCGGCGGCGCGCACCGTCTCGGACTCGGCGTGGATCCCGATCTTCAAGGTGCGACCGTCGTCCATGCTGGGGAAACCGAACCAGAGGGTGCCGTCGGGTTCGTCGCGCGCGAAGACCGGCTCGGGGCCGGCCGTGCTGGGCAGGGGATCGGTGATGGGGAACCATCCGAGCACGCGCCGCTCGACCCTGATGCCACCGCCCAGGTCGGTGAGACCGGGCAGTAGACGGGTCAGCCAGGCGCCCGCGGTCACGACCACGCGGCGGGCACGGATCTCGGTGTCACCGACCCATACGCGCGGGCGGTCGGGATCGGGCTCGACGCGGGTGACGGCCCGCTGCGTGAGCACCCGCGCCCCGGCCTGGCGGGCCAGCCGGACGGCGGCGAGGATCGCGGGTTCGGGCAGGACCACCCCGGCGCCCTCCTCGAACACGCCGACCTCGTCGGGGCGCGTGAGGTGGCGGGGGTGGCGTTCGGCCAGGGCCGACGCGGAGAGGTGTTCGTGGGCGAGGCCGTGTTTCTCGGCGGCCAGGGTGGATCCGGCGATGGCCGCCGAACCGGGGTGGCCGAGCATCAGCGCGCCGGATCGGATGACCAGGCGTGCCCGCGCGGCCTCCTGGAGTTCGTCCCAGGCACGCCACGCGGCGCGCACGAAGGGGACGTACTCCGCGCCCTCCAGATAGGCGGTCCGGATGATGCGGGACTCGCCGTGGCTGGAACCCCGGTCGTGCCCGGGGGAGAACTGTTCGACACCGATCGCGTCGACGCCCTCACGGGCCAGCCGCCACAGGGTCTGGGATCCCATCGCGCCCAGGCCGACCACGACGGTGTCGGTGTCCAGGGGTCTGCTCATGGGGCAGAAGGCTAACGGGAGCGCGTCAGGCGGCGGCCACCGGGCTGCGGTGCGTGTAGTAGTGCGCCGGCTCGGGGATCTGGGCGAACGGGTTGAGCAGGGCCGCGGCGCCGGTGGGGTCGTTCGCCGGGTGCGACATGGTGCCGCCCTGGAAGAGGTCGTTCCAGAAGAAGCGGCCGTCGCGGCACCAGACGTTCACGTCGCGCATGACGGAGGCGACGGCCATCTCGGAGCTACCGGACCAGTAGAGGGGACGGGTGGCCACGGCGGAGAGTTCGTTCAAGAGCGCCGTGATCGCTCGCTGGGCGCAGAAGGCGTGGCGAGGCTTGTGCTTGACCCGGCTGGCGAGTACCGACTTCGCCCGGGAGGCCCGGGGGTTGTTCAGGCGCCAGTGACTCAAGGTCGTCTCCAGTGTGTGTCGAGGAACCGCGGGTGCTGACCGTGTGTGCTTGTGCGGCCACGTCGCCGCGGTGTCGAGGGGCCACCGGATGGCTTCCTCGAACGAAGTTGGTGCGGTGTGAACTCTGCCGTTACCTCGCAGTTATTCTTCGCGCTCCGGATGCTAGCAGCAACGTCCCCCTGGGAGTCGAGGCTTGCAAGTGTGACGCATGTAACACCTAACAAGTCTGTATCGACCCGTTGATTCATAAAACCTGCAGTTCAGAAGGGTCGAATAGAACTTGTGTTCGAGTTATCGAACCGAGATGAAAGGACTCTGGTCCCGATTCGACTGTCGCCAGAGTCACCCGTTTTCGCCACGTTGAGCCGCGAAACTGTCGCCTACAGTGACTTTGTGCAGGTGGGGCAGGTTTTGCCGGTCGGCGGCGGTGCTTTGCCCTTTCCACACCCGCCGCACCACAAGGCATTCCCGTTCTTTTTGCGCGGCCGGTCACCCCGGTGCGGGGGGTGTTCGCCGGTGTGGAGGACACTGGAAAACGGCGGGAAACAAGGAGAGAAGCGGCGAAGTGACCCAGATTCGGTCCGAAACATCCGGTGACAGGACAACAGTGAACGGCGCCGACCCCGACGAACCACGGGGCGGTGCCCGCGCCTGGTTGGTGTGGGGCGTGGCCGTGGGCGGTTACTTCCTCGCCATGCTGCACCGCAACGGACTCGGTGTGGCCGCCCTGGAGGCACAGAGTCGATTCGACGTCGGGCCCGCGCTGCTCTCCCTACTGCCCATGCTGCAGCTGCTCGTGTACGTGGTCCTGCAGGTGCCCGCCGGACTGCTCGCCGACCGGCTCGGCCCCCGGTACACGCTGGTCATGGGCATGGCGGCGATGGCCATCGGATCCTGCATGTTCGCGCTCGCCCCGGGGATCGAGATGGCGGTCGCCGGCCGTTTCCTCATCGGTCTGGGTGACGCGCTCGTCTTCCTCAACGTCATCAGGCTCGCCGCGCTGTGGTTCCCCCGCGCGCGCTACGCGCTGGTGAGCGGTCTGACTGGTGTCGTCGGCGGCACCGGCCAAGTGGCCAGCGCCGCCCCGCTGGCCTGGGCACTGGGCGGGATCGGCTGGGTGGCGGCCTTCCTCGCCACAGCCGGGCTCACCGTGCTCATGGCGTCCCTGATGCTGCTGATGGTCCGTGACCGACCCGACGGGGCGGCCGGACGTTCCACCGTCGCCGACCCCATATCCGCCTGGGCGGCCCTCAAGGAGGCGCTGCGCGCCGACGGGCCCCGGATCGGCATGGCGCACCACGCGGCCGTCATGGCGCCGTTCACGATGATGATGGTGCTGTGGGGCTACCCCTTCCTCGTGAACGGTCTGGGGCTCTCCGAGGGCGCCGCCGCACTCACCCTCACCGGTCTGGCCGCCGGTGCCCTCCCACTCGCACCCCTAGCGGGGGTCCTGGTCGGTCGCAGGCCGGGCGTGCGGGGCTACTTCGCCCTGGTCTTCGGCGGAACCCTGAGCCTGGGGTGGCTCCTGTTGGTCCTGTGGCCGGATGGCGCGCCCGTACCCCTCGGCGTGGCGGTACTGGCCTTGAGCGCGCTCGGTCAGACCATGGCGCCCACGATCTCCTTCGACTTCGCCCGCGACGGTATCCCCGCCGGTCGCACCGGAGTCGCCTCGGGCCTGGTCAACATGAGCGGGTTCACCACCGCCGTCGTCTGCACCGTCGCCGCGGGCGCGATCCTCCAGGCGCTCCCCGAAGAGCCCTCCTCCTACCAGGTGGCCTTCGTTCCCATGGCCGTCACCACGGTCCTGTCCACCTGCGTGCTCGTCGTGTTCCTCCTCCGCGCCCGCCGCCGGAGATAGGGGGCGCGCGTCGGCCCGCGCGCCAGGTCGGGCGAGGAACGCCGCCGCGGTGGCGACCTCGTGGGCGTGGAGCCCTGAGCCCGTGGGGCGAGAACGCCCGAGGGGCGGGGCGGTCGTGTGACCACCCCGCCCCTCGGCGGTGTCCTGTGTCCCGTCGGAGCCTAGAAGGCCTCTTCGGGGACGTCCATGAGGCCCAGGTTCACGTTCTGGGCGATCTTCAGCTCGGCCTCGACGCGGGGCAGGAACTGCTCGGAGAAGAAGCGCGCGGCGGCGATCTTCCCGGTGTAGAAGTTCTTGTCCACGTCGTCGGCGCCGTCCACGCTGTTCAGCGCGATCTCGGCCTGGCGGAGCAGCAGCCAGCCCAGGACGACGTCACCGAAGGCGAACAGCAGGCGGACGGAGTTCAGGCCGACCTTGTACAGCTCGCGGGAGTCCTCGGCGGAGCCCATCGCGTGGCCGACCATGAGCTCGACCATCTTCTCGACCTGGCCGAGGGCGCCGAGCAGGAGCGCGCGCTCCTCCTTCAGCTGGCCGTTGCCGGCGTCGCTCTCGGCGAAGGCCCTGATCTCGGCGGACAGCGCGCCGATGGCCTGGCCACCGTTCTTCACGATCTTGCGGAAGAAGAAGTCCTGGGCCTGGATCGCGGTGGTGCCCTCGTAGAGGGTGTCGATCTTGGCGTCGCGGATGTACTGCTCGATCGGGTACTCCTGCAGGAACCCGGAGCCGCCCAGGGTCTGCAGGGACTCGGCCAGCAGCGCGTAGGAGTGCTCCGAGCCGACACCCTTGACGATCGGAAGCAGGAGGTCGTTCATGGCCTCCAGCCCGGAGGGGTCCTCACCCTTGGCCCGGGCGATCTGGATCGCGTCCTGCTGGGTGGCGGTGTAGATGACCAGCGAACGCATGGCCTCCACGTACGCCTTCTGCGTCATGAGGCTGCGACGCACGTCCGGGTGGTGGGTGATGGTGACCTTGGGGGAGTTCTTCGCCCCGGCGAGGTCGTTGCCCTGCACGCGGTTCTTGGCGTACTCCAGGGCGTTCAGGTAACCCGTGGACAGGGTCGCGATCGCCTTCGTTCCGACCATCATGCGGGCGTACTCGATGACGAGGAACATCTGACGGATGCCGTCGTGCTTGTCGCCGACGAGGTAACCGATGGCGGGGTGCTTGTCGCCGAAGGTCAGCTCACAGGTGGTGGAGGCCTTGAGGCCCATCTTGTGCTCGACGTTGGTCACGTAGGCGCCGTTGCGCTCGCCGAGGGACCCGTCCTCGTTGACCAGGAACTTGGGCACCAGGTAGAGGGAGAGGCCCTTGGTGCCGGGGCCGGCGCCCTCGGGGCGGGCCAGCACCAGGTGGAAGATGTTCTCGGACATGTCGTGCTCGGCCGAGGTGATGAAGCGCTTGACGCCCTCGATGTGCCAGGTGCCGTCACCCTGGTCGGTGGCCTTGGTACGGCCGGCGCCGACGTCGGAGCCGGCGTCCGGCTCGGTCAGCACCATGGTGGCGCCCCAGCCGTTCTCGATGGCCTGCTGGGCGAACTTCTTCTGAGCCTCGTTGCCCTCGGCGTGCAGGATGCCGGCGAAGCCGGGGCCCGCGGAGTACATGTGCACGGAGGGGTTGGAGCCCAGGATGAGCTCGGCCGCGGACCACACCAGGGAGCGGGGGGCGCCGAGGCCGCCGAGCTCCTGGGGAAGGTCGAGGTTGTACCAGCCGGCGTCCATGTAGGCCTGGTAGGACTTCTTCAGGCTCTCGGGGATGGCGACGGTGTTGGTCTTGGGGTCGAAGACGGGCGGGTTGCGGTCCGCGTCCTCGAACGACTCCGCGACGACACCGGTGGCGAGGCGGTCGACCTCTTCCAGGATGGTGCGCGCGGTCTCCTCGTCGAGTTCCTCGAAGGGGCCCTGGCCCAGGATGTCCTGGCGCTTGAAGAGTTCGAAGAGGTTGAACTCGATGTCGCGCAGGTTGCTCTTGTAATGCGTCATGGACAGCTCCGCTGTGTCCCTGGCCGCGGTGTCTGTACACGCGGATCTACCGACTAGTAACAAGTCAATGTTACTACTGAGTAGCTCCATGCGCCAGTCTTGACAGGTACTTGTGTCGGCCAAGAGTGCGTCAACTGTCCCTCAGGGCAGGTTATGGGGGCATTTCGGACACTATGTCCATCGGCATGGGTGCGCTCCCAAACCGACGCGAAGACGCGCAAGAGCCCCCGACCGCCCCACCCTCATCGCCCGCCGTGAGGAGGGGACGGACCGGACCCTGGGTTTCGGCGCCTCCACCGCGGAGGCCGTGACCGCCGCGTTGCGCGACCTGATCGCCATGGAACAACTGGCGGAGCACGGGGTCCCGCCCCACGAGGTGGCCGACACGTGGCTGGAGGCCTTCGACCCACGTTCCCTCGTCCTGGACACCGACTCCCGGGCGGAGCCGCCGGACGACGTCCGAACCACGGCCGACCAGGTGTGCGAGGCGTTGGCCGAGGACGGTCGGAACGCCGTCGTCGTCCGGACCGGCACCCCGGACCTGGAACGTTGCGGGATCCACACGGCCAAGGTGTTGTTCACCGTGCCGTCCGGGACCACCTCGGCCGACGGGACCGAGTATTTCAAACCTGTACTTCATGCTGAAGTGACACCGTGCCTTGTGAGTTCGGGGGATTTTTCTGCGAGCCCCGTGCGCACAGTAACTTTTGTTTCGCTTCCGGTGGGGAGGCAGTGGTCGTGGCCGGTGTCAGGGCCGGCTTCCGATGTGTTATTCGAATATGAAAAGCAGAGTTGGTCGTGTGTTCAGGCCATGTCAATGGTGATTCTTTTTTATGTGAACCTCGATGGCCGTTGAAAGGTCTGATTGCGCAGGTAGAACACTAGGCATCTTATCCACCTGTTCGCACTTGACCTTTTTCCTCCAAAAGTCGCATGAGGGTGTCGAAGTTCGCGCGAATACCTGGCCGGGCGGGCCTTTGCATGTTTTTCCCGTGACGTTAAGTGACTTCGGTCGGAAATGGTGGCGGAGGTTGGATCCTATTCGTCTTCTATTCGACCGGGACAAGGATGTGCGGGCGGTTCCCATCGATGTGTCGCGTTCGATATGGCGCGGGGCGGGACGGCCGAGCCGTCCCGCCCCTGGGTGAGTGCCTCAGCAGGCGCCGCGACCCTCGGTCGTGTCGCACAGCCCTCGTCCGTCGGTCCAGGACAGGGCGTCACGGGCGTTGCCGCCGAACGGGCGGGTGACCGTCACGTCCACCCCGTGCCCCGAGTCCTGCGCCAACCACACCCGGACCTCGTTGTCACCGGCCCGGAGCACGTAGAACGGGTGCGGTACCGGCGACTGGCCACTGCCCGGGTTCGCCCACCAGTCCGCGCCCTGGGCGTTGGCCACGTCCACGAACAGGCAGTCGTACGAAGAGCCCTCGTAGGAGCAGGTCCGCGCCTGGCCACCGCCGTAGCGGTCCACGGTCGGCTCCGCGCCGATGCCGTTGTTGTACGCACGCCAGTAGACGGTGTCGCAGTCACCGGCGGAACAGGCGTTCCAGTCCGACCACGCCGTCGCCCGCGCGGCCGGCGCGGCCGATCCGCCGTTGATGGCGCCGCAGTACTTGTCCACGATGTAGGGCACCACGAAGTCGGACACCCACACCGAGTCGATGGCCTCACCGGCGGTGTTGTCGGTTCCCAGCCCGGCCGAGTCCATCTGCCACAGGCCGACGCCCGGGTTGAAGAACAGGCCGTCACGCCCGGCGGGGTCGTAGAGACCGGACTGGTTGTCGTACCGGGAGAGGGTCATCGGCGAGGGCGGCTCGGAGGAACCGCCGGACACCTCGGGCCAGACCGGGGCCAAGGCCATCGCGGTGGCCTCCTGGGCCGAGATGGTGCAGGACGCGCCGGCCGCCGCGCTCTCCGCGGCGTTCTGGGCCGCGGCCAGGGGCTCGGCGCCGAAGGTCAGCGGGCCGGTCGGGATGGAGACGGCTTCGAGCTTGTCCTCCAGGGCCTGCCGGTCGGCGGACGCACGCTCGGCGGGGGTGTCCGCGGGGGTGGGTGTGAAGTCGGTGTCGGCCATGGCGACCTGGGGCGTGAGCGCGAGAAGCGCCGCCGCCGCCAGGCCGCTCAGGGCGCGTTTGAACACAGGGGAGTTCATGGGGGTCCACCTCTTGAGCGGGTTCGAGGGTGTGCGGGTCTACCACCAAGGTCACGGGAAGTAGTTTTCGTTTATCTCATTGAGATTGGAGGAAACCTACAAGTCTCTCGACCCGCCGACAAGACCCCTTGCCGTGTACCGCGCGGAAACTGTCACCCACCCGCCAGGGAACCCTGTCCCTCAGAGTGTTCGTTCGGAGTCGACCCGAGTGCCCCGCACCTTAGGGCGGCGGCGTTCACGCACCCGCACCACGACGAACCACACGCACGCCAGGCCGACCCCGGCCAGAACCACCTTCGAACCGATACCCACGTACTGTTCCACCACGTGCCACTGCTCGCCCAAGTGGTAGCCGAGCAGGACGAACACGGTGTTCCACACGGCGCTCCCCAGAGCCGTCAGGGCCAGGAACACCGAGAGGCGCATCCGCTCGATCCCGGCCGGGATCGAGATGAAGCTGCGGAAGATCGGCACCATGCGTCCCAACAGGATGGCCTTGGTCCCGTGCCGGCGGAACCAGGCCTCGGTGCGATCGATGTCGGACAGCTTCACCAGGGGGACACGGTCGGCGAGCCGCCGGAACCGATCCCGGCCCAGCCACGCGCCGAGACCGTAGAGCGCCAGCGCCCCGACGAGGGAGCCCATGGTGGCCCAGAGGATCACCTCGATCAGACCCAGGTCGCCCTGGGAAGCACTGAACCCGGCCAACGGCAGGATCGCCTCACTGGGGATCGGCGGGAAGAGGTTCTCCAAGGCGATCGCCAGACCCACCCCCGGCCCGCCCAAGGTCTCCATGAGGCCGACCACCCAACCGACGATGGCCCCCGCCTCGGTCGGATCACTGCTGCTCATCGCTGTCCCCTGTCTGTCCGCCCCCCTCTTCGCGAAGGGGCGGACAGCGACTCTACGTAGGGGCGCGCAAGTTCTTCATAAGGACGGTCGGCGTGCCCTCGGACGACTCCTATCCTCTGAAGTGCGCCGACCACCGCGCACCGAACCCGAACCAGGAGAACGCACGATGCTGGAGATGCTGCCCGGACTCACCCAGATCTACGAGGGGTGGGCGCAGCACTACCCGGACGTGCGGCCGCTGACCATCCAGTTCCCCGGTGGTGGGAACGACCAGGGCATCGACGGCGTGCTCGCCTACCCGATGGAGGGGCACTGGCTGCTCGTGACCTTCGGCCTCACCGAACTGGGGGAGAAGACCAGCGAGGAGAAGCGGGTCTCCGGGGCCGGGTTCGAGTTCTCCTGCCGCATCCCGCGTGAGGAGGGGGACGAGACCGTACCCGCGTGGATCCTCCGTGTCCTGCACGCCCTGGCCGAGCAGTACGTCGCCGGGGCACAACTCGACGTGGGGCACTGGATCATCACCCGCTCTCCGCTCGGTGGCGAGAGGTCGAACGGCGACATGACCTCGCTCGCGATCGTGCCCGACGCCGACATGCGCATCCTGGACACGGACAACGGGCTGGTGCTGTTCTTCCAGGTGGTGGGGCTCAAGACCGAGGAAGCCGAGTACGCCCAGGAGGCGGACACGATCGCCCCGATCATGGCCCTGCTGCGTGACCGCGACCCGAAGATGCTCACCGACCCGAACCGCGAGACGATCCGCCTCTGACCTTCGACGGGGTTCTTCCGGACGAGACCGGGAGGTCGACCCACGTACGCGCGCCCTTCACCCGGGCGGGCCATCATGGCGACCTCCCCGTTCCCTTCGCGAAGGTCGTCCGTGCGTTCTCCCGTGCCCACCGAAGGCCACCGGCCGGAGATCGACGGGCTTCGCGCGATCGCCGTCCTCCTCGTCGCCGCCTACCACATCTGGTTCGGCCGGGTCTCCGGCGGCGTGGACGTCTTCCTGCTGCTCACCGGCTTCCTCATCACCGGATCCCTGGTGCGGGCCGCCGGCCGCGGACGCATCCGCTACGGGGACTTCCTCGCGCGACTGGCCACACGGTTGGTGCCCACCGCCGTCCTGGTGATCGGGGCGACCCTGGTCGCCACCCGGTTCCTCCTCCCGGAGACCCGGTGGCGCGACACGGTCGCCGAAGGAGTCGCTTCGGCGCTCTACCTCGAGAACTGGCACCTGGCGCTCGGGTCGGTCGACTACCTGGCCCGTGACGACGGCGCGAGCCTCTTCCAACACTTCTGGTCGCTTTCGATCCAGGGGCAGTTCTACCTGCTGTGGCCGCCGCTGATCGGCCTGGCCCTCTGGTGGGCGACCCGGAGAGGAACCTCCCCGCGGCGCGGCCTCGTCGTCGCCCTGGGCGCGGTGTTCACCGTCTCCCTGGCGTACTCGGTGTACGTCACCCGAACCGACCAGACCTGGGCCTACTTCGACACCGGCGCGCGCCTGTGGGAGTTCGCGCTGGGCGGTCTGCTCGCGCTGTTCCTGCCGTACCTGAAGCCGGCGAAGAGCCTCCGGATCCTCCTCGGCTGGGCCGGCCTGGCCGCCCTCGTCCTCTGCGGTGTCCTGCTCCAGGTGTCCACGGTCTTCCCCGGCTACGCGGCACTGTGGCCGACCCTCGCGGCGGCCGCCGTCGTCGTCGCGGGAACCACGGATTCACGCTGGGGCGCGGACCGGATGCTCACCCCGCGCCCGGTGCGCTACCTCGGCTCGATCTCCTACGCCCTGTACCTGTGGCACTGGCCGGTCCTGGTGTTCTACCTGGAGTTCACTGGCCGAACCCTGGCGAGCCCCCTCGGCGGCGCGATGGTCCTCGCCGTGTCCATGGCCTTGGCCGCCGCGACGACCCCTCTGGCCGACCGGGTCACGACCTACGCCCGGGCTTCGCGGGTCCGAGGCCCGGCCCTCGCCTTGGCCTGCCTTTCGCCACTCCTCCTGGCCACGACCGTGTGGACCACACACATGGACACCGAACAGCGACGCCTGGAGGAACTCATCGCCGATCCGCAGCGCTACCCGGGCGCCGCGGCGATCGGCGCCGAGCACGGAGAGTACCCCGACCCCGTCCACCCCGCTCCCGCCTCCGCGGCCCAGGACACCCCGCTCACCTACGAGGACGGCTGCAACCAGACCATCGCCGGAACCGAGGCGATCGTCTGCGAGTACGGGCCCGAGGACGCCGACCGCACCATCGCCCTCGTCGGCGGCTCCCACGCCGCCCACTGGTTCCCCGCCCTCGAAGTCATCGCGGAGCAACAGGGCTGGCGACTGCTCAACATCGTCAAGGGCGCCTGCCTGTTCACCGACGCGCCCCAGCTCTACAAGGGTGAGCCCTACACCGAGTGCGCCGAGTGGAACCAAGGCGTGATGGCCGAACTCGCCGACCTACGCCCCGACACCGTGTTCACCACAGGCACCACCACCAGCCTGGACACCACCGCCGGTTTCGGCGAAGAGGTCTTGGTGGAGGGGTACGTCGACCGCTGGCGCGAGCTGGAGGCCCTGGGCATCGAGGTCGTCGCGGTCCGCGACACCCCGCGCCTGGGCTTCGACGCCCCCGAGTGCCTGGCCACGGCATCCCCAGAGGAATGCACGGCGCCCCTCACCGACTCGATGGCCGAGGCCTCCCCCTTCGAAGCCGCCGACCTCGACCTCCCGAACAACGTCGTCACCCTCGACCTCACCGACCGCATCTGCGAACCCGACCTGTGCCGCCCGGTCGTCGGCAACGTGCTGGTCTTCTGGGACGCCGGACACATCAGCGCCACCTACATGCGCACCCTCGCCCCAGAGCTGCGTGACCGCCTCCTGACCGCCACCGAGTGGTAGACACACGAACGCCTCAGCGAGCGTGCCGTTCGTACTGTCGCTCCACCACGTCGACCACCGTATGGACATCGGCCCAGGGGTGATCGTCGTAGTGGTCCGCCCTGGTTCGGGTCGTGATCTCGATCTTCACCGGCTCGGGACCTCGCCCCGAAGACACGGAGGCTCTTCGCCCGGACCACTTGAAGTGGTCGCGTAGGCCTACGAAGTACTCGTGCTCCGTTTCGCCCTCCCCAAGGATCAGGACCTTGGGACGCTCTCGAAGCCCACCCGGTCGTTTACCCGGGCTGCGACCTCTCCTCATCGGGGGTTCCTCTCCTGGGCCCTGACGCTCTACGGGGGTTCGTGGGCGAAGGGCTTCGATCTCGGCCTGTTCCTCGGGAGTGAGGGGGATCCTCTCGACCTTGTAACCATCGATGCCGGTGCCGACCGCGCCTGCCGGTTCGGTGAGGCGGCGCAGATGTTCTGTATCGCCGGCCGGTGGTCGGTTGCCTCGCAAGGACCCCAGATCCCCGGAAATGACACGGAGTGAGGTTCTGAACCATCGACGTACTCGGTTGAGGGCGCCGACCGCCTCCGAATGGAACGTGGTGGGGCTCGCGAGGGATTTGGGGCAGGCCATCGCCTTCTGGGCCGTAAGAAGAGAACGCCGGTGTCCATCTGAATGGATCACCACGCACCTTACGCCGCATGAACGCGATCGCCCTGACCACGGAAGACTTCCCGGAGGCGTTTGCTCCGAAGATCCCGGTCGTCTTGAGCGGACCGATCTCGTCGGGTGAGGGGAATCCAACGGCGCTCTGCTCGGCGGGTACGAGGATGAGTTCCTGCTCGTCGCGTAGCGACCGATGGTTCTCTACCCGAAAACTCGGCAGTATGCCCTTGACTCGTCGTTCGTCGCGACGCTCCAAGGCTTGGCTTTTCACTATGCCCGCATCACTTTAGAGGAGTCGTGAGCACATGCGCAGGGGCGGGGTGAACTTCTGTGGACAACTCGAAGGGCCGGTTCCGGGGCGTCCCCGGAACCGGCCCTTACCGGCCGAACGGTGTCAGCGGTCGTTGTTGTTGAGCGCGGTACCGATCTCTCCGACCCGGTCGGCGAGCAGGCCCATCGCACCGATGGCCCTGGTCATCGGGTCGTCGTCGGCTCCGCCCAAGGCCCGGCCCCGACGGAAGCCGTCCTTGACCTCGGCCCAGCGCCGTTCCTGCTCCTGGGTCATCACCCCGCGCAGCTCGGCGAGCTTCAGCAGGTTGGCCTCGGCGCCCGACGTCAGGGTCTGTGCCTCGCCCAGGTAGTGGTCGTCGATGACGGCCTCCACCTCGGCTTCGTTCATGACCGGCACGATCTTCTCGGAGAGCCGGTTCATGTTGCGGTACGAACCCTGGAGCTGGAAGGGCGGTTCGGTGCGGGAGTCCTCGGACTGCGCGGCCGAGGCGATGTAGGCCTGGTTGTTGGCCAGCACCACTTCCTGCACCCGCAGCAGCTTCTGGAGCACCGACACGATCCGGTCCACCTCGGCCGCCGAGTACGGGTGCTTCAACCGGTCCGTGCCGACCGACTCGTCCCCCTGGGCCATGCGCACGAACGTGTGCACGTCCTCCTGGTCCCGGGTGGACAGCGGCGCCAGGGTCGGGTTGGAGGTGATCGCGTTCTCGATGTAGCTGAGCGCGAACAGCTCCTCCTTCCCGGACAGCACGTCGCCCAGGTTGTACACGTCGGCACGGTTGGCCAACATGTCCGGGATCCGGAACCGCTTGCCCTGTTCGGTGTAGGGGTTACCGGCCATGCAGACCGCGAACCGCTTCCCGCGCAGGTCGTAGGTGCGGGTTCGGCCCTCCCACACGCCCTCCATCCGGCGCTGCCCGTCGCAGAGCGAGATGAACTTCTGGAGCAGCTCGGGGTTGGTGTGCTGGATGTCGTCCAGGTACAGCATCGTGTTGGCGCCCATCTCCAGCGCGAAGGAGATCTTCTCGATCTCCTGGCGGGAGGTGGCGTCCGGGGCCTCGGCCGGATCCAACGAGGTGATGGAGTGCCCCAGAGAAGGCCCGTTCACCTTGACGAACACCAGCCCCAACCGGCTGGCCACGTACTCCATGAGCGTGGTCTTGCCGTATCCGGGCGGGGAGATGAGCAGCAACAGGCCGCTCTGGTCGGTGCGCTTGTCGTCACCGGCCGCCCCCAACTGCTTGGCGAGGTTGTCCCCGATCAGCGGCAGGTACGACTCGTCCAACAGACGGTTGCGCACGAACCCGCTCATCACCTTCGGCTTGTACTCCTCCAGCCGCAGACGTTCGCGTTCGGTGCCCACCAGGTCGTTGCGGCGCCGTTGGAAGTCCCGGTAGGCGGGCACGTCCACGGCCTGGAACCGGCGGGTGCGCGGCAGGATCTCGTCCAACCGCACGGAGAGCGACCGCCCCTCGATCCTCGGGTGGGACCCCAACAGCCCCGGCACCGTCTCCTCGACCGAGGCGGAGGACTCGTACCGGTTCACGGTGGCGAGTTGCAGCGCCACCGCCTCGGGCAGGTCACCCGGGGCGGCCGGTTCCTCCAGGGTGGTCGCGTAGGCCTCCAACCAGGCCGTCACGAGCTGGTGTCGGGCGGCCACGTCGTCGCCGAGCCCTCGCAGGTCCTCCTCGAAGGCCTTACGGGTGGTCTCGCGGGTACTGCCCAGAGCCCGGTGGAACCGGTCCAGCAGGGTGCGCGCACCCGCACCGGAGACGAATCCGCGCCGGTTCGGACCGTCCAGGGCCATTTCCTCGAACAGGTAGTCGCCCACCGTTTCGAGGTCGGTGTCCTGGTGCAGCCCGGTCTCGGTGAGGAAGGTGTCCACGGCCTCGGCGAGCTCGGTGCGCAGGGCGTCGATCGCCGCCGACCTCCGCGCCCCGAACACGCTCCGGGCCCGGGCCAGGGAGACCGCGCGAGTACGCCAGGAACGTCGCAGCCCCTCGTCCGCCCCGTTGGCCCAGAACAACTGGGCGACCGCGCGCACCTGCCCCGGGTAGCGCAGCAACTCGGCCCCGGCGCGCAACCGCAACAGCACCGACAGGATCTTCGCGGCGTCGTGGTCGTGCACGCCCCGCTCGTATCCCTCGTCGTAACGCGACTCCGCGACCCCGCGCACCAGCGAAAGCAACGAGTCGCCGTTCTCGGCGTGCAGCTCCGCGTCGTGCAGGGCGTCCAGGGACAGTCCTTCGGCACCTTCCTCGGCCGCGGCCAGGATCGACGTGGCCAGGTACTCGGCCCGGTACACGTCGGGGCTTTCGGAGACCAGAAGCCGGTCCCACAGGTGCCGGGTCTCCTGGAACGCCTCGTCGGTGACGGGCGAGCGGAAGTCGGTACCGGTGATGGCCACCGACATGTGTCCGTCGTGCGGAGTGAGGGTGAGGTCGATGGGTTGGGTGTTCACCGCGAAACGGTGCCTGCCCAACCGGATCGTCTCGCCCCCGGGCCCGCCCTCGAACAGGTCGCTGCGGTCCTGTAGGGCCCGTCCGGCCTCCTGCCGGGCGGCCAGGATCTGGCCCTCCAGCTCCTCGGCGCGGACGGTGTCACCGAGTTCGCGCATCTCCGTGACGGTGCGGCGCAGTCGCGTCACCATCGCGTCGGACGCGAAGTAGGTGTTGATGTCCTCCAGCGTGGTCAGGGTGGCGACCCGCCGGTGCACCCCCTCCAGGACACGGGCGGCCGAGGACGCCAGACGGTCGGCCCGCCTGGACCTCTCGTCCACCAGCGACTGCTTGCGGGTGGAGAACGCCTCGTAGACGTCCTCGCGTTTGTCGGCCAGCTCTTGGAGGAAGTCGTCGAACTCCGCGAAGCGCGACTCCAGGTTCTCCAGCTGGAGCATGATCCGGCCGAGCTGTTCGTCGCAGCGCTCCGGGGTGTCCGCGGCGGCGATCGCCCCGGTGATGGCCTGTCCCAGCAGCGCGAACTCGGCGGCGAACTCGGCCCGACCCTCCAGGGCGAGGAGTTCCTTGCGCCGGGATTCCAGGGTGGCCCGGGCGCGGTTGACCCCGCCCATGACCTCGCTGATCCGCTCCAGGATGCGGGTGCGCACCTGGGCGTCGCCGATGTCGAGTGAACCGATGACCTCGGTGACGACCTGCAGGCCCTCGGTCTGTTCGGCGATGCGTTCGCCGACGGCGGTGGCGGCGCTGACCGCCTCCAGCGCCTCGGCGTCCTCGACCAGCCGCTCCACCTCGGAGTGGTAGCCGTCGAAGGCGTCCTCCTGCTCCAGGAAGGACACCGTGCGCCGGCCGGTGGAGGCGATCTCCTCGTCGAGGCCCTGCTCGATCGCGTCGATCCGCTCGCCGTCCACGTAACGCATCTCGCGCAGCGTGGCGGCCTGACCCTGGGCGCGGCGCAGTTCGGTCAGACGGGTCACCCAGCCCTCCGCCGACCTCGGGGTCTCGCCCCTGGATCGACGGATGAGCGCGGTGACCTTCGCCTCGGTCTCCGCGAGGGTCTCGGCGGCCTGCCGGGTCAGGGACTGGACGGTCTCGAACTCGTCCAGCACCCGCTCCGCGGTGCCGCGTACCTCGGTCAGTGGAGCTGCGAGGTCGCCCAGTTCCTCGTCACCGAGCCAGTGGAACCGGTCCAGGACCCTCCGGCAGGAGGCGATGATCGCCTCGAACACCTCGGTGGAGGGCCGCATGTCCTCGGCGATCCGCGACACCGACAGACTCTCCGAGATGCCCTGCACCAGTTCGGCGTTGCCGATCCGCTCCAGGGGCCCGGTGCCCACCGGCTGTGCGGCGGCGTACACGTCGGAGACGAACGGGGTCCGCCACACCTGCATCGGGTGCACCCGGGTGGGTTCGCCCGAGCCGTCGCGGAACACCGTCATGGTCCCGTCGTCGAACAGCGAGTGGCCGTGACAGACGATCGGGTTGGCGACCTCCTTGCGGATGGTGTTGTAGGGCAGCAGCAGGCTGCGCCCATCCGTTGGGGAGTGGAAGACGTACAGCACGTCCTCACCGTTGGGAGAACGCACCACCCGGTCGAACTCCAGGTCGGTGACGTCGGTGTCGAAGGTCCGCGCCACCCCGGTGGCCAGGTAGTAACCACCCGGGAAGATGAGCCCTTGGTCGTCGGGCAGCCGCTGGCAGGAACGGCCGATGCCGTCGAGGCGCTCGACCTCCTTGGTCCGCTTGTTGAAGACCAGGTACCGCCACGTGGTCTCGTTGTACGGCAGGACCTTCAGCAGGATCAGCGCGCCGACCTCGGCGTGGAACACCGAGGCGTCGGCCAGGCTCTGCAGCGGCTCGTCGACGGGCTCGCTGTAGATCCCCTCGCCGACCTCGGTGTTGTTCTCGATCTTGATGGTCAGGTCGCCGCCGACCGTCTCCACGAACAACTCGTCGCGGATCGAGATGTGCGGATGCCGCCCCATCACGTGGTTCTCGCGGGTGGCCTCCACCCACTCGAAGTCGTGCGCGGGCGGGAACACGTGGTCGCGTTCGCCCCGGTCGTCGAGGTAGGCGATCTCACCGGCGGGCGAGACCGACCACCTCAGGACGCGGACGTCCTCCGTTCTCGGGCCGGTCTGGAAGACGGCCAGCAGCCGCTCCTCGACCCTGCGCAGCTGGAGCAGGCGGGCGTCGCGGTAGTAGCGGTACAGCTGCTCGAAGTCCTGCCGGAAACGCTCGTCCGCGAGCAGCCCGGGGATGGCGTCCTCGGGCGCGTCGGTGAACTCGAAGGAGTCGTCACCGTGCTCGTACCGGTGCAGGGAGAACACGTCGGGGACGTGTGTGGTGCTCTGCATCCCGATGTAGACGTTGTAGCCGAAGAGGATCGTGTCCCCGCCGGCGTCGTCTCCGACGGAACGCCCCACGCTGACGATGTCGCGCGGCACGCAGTTGTGTTCGGTGCGGATGCGTTCGGTGCCGAGCAGGGCCAGCTCGGTGCCGCCGAACACCTCCAACCGTCGGTTGTTGAGCTCCTCGGTCCGTCGGGCCAGTTCGCCGGTCTGTTCGCGGAGCCGGGCGCGGAGCACCTCATAGGTGCCCGCGTCCAGCGACCGCGCGTCCTCGGCTTCGGGCCCGGGGCCTTCGGTCTCCTGGAGCCGTGCTTCCTGGGGCTGTGCGCCCCCGGACTGGGCCTCGGTCACGGAGGACTACCTCACTGCTTCACGGGGGCGAGTGCGTTGACGGGCAGCTGGTCCAGCCCCATGGAACGGGCGGTTCCGAGCAGCCGGTCCAGCTTGCCGGTGTCCGGGCCGCCCGCGCCGATCAGCTTGAGCAGCAGCGCGGAGACCGTGAGGTTCTTGACGTCCTCGGTGTCCACCTCGGCCAGGACCCTCTTGATGTCCTCGGCGAAGTTGCCCTCGCCGTTCAGCCAGCCGTTGCCCAGCGCCTGCACGGTCTCGGAACCGTTGACGAACCCGTCCACGGCCTTGCCCATGCCGATCGAGTTGACCATCCGGTCGAAGAAGGCGCCGTCGCCACCGACGATGTTGATGTCGGCGCTCTCCAGCCCGGCGGCCATGGCCGTTGCCTGGGCCTCGGCGATCTGACGGTTGACGTCGATGCCGGCGAGGCGGACCTCCTTCTCCGCCTCCAGACGCAGGCGGTACTCCTCGTGGTCGCGGCTGACCTCGTCCAGGGCGGCCATCGCGGCGGCCTTGTCGGTCAGACCCGCGGCCTCGGCGCGCAGCTTCTTCTCCACGGCGTCGGCCTCGACGTCGGCCTTCTCACGGGCCACGACGGCCTCGGCGCGGCCCAGCTTCTCGACGGCCTCGGCGTCCTGCTCCCGGACCTGGACCTCGGCCAGACCCGCGGCGGCGGCCTCGGCCTGCAGGCCCTCGGCCAGGCGGATCTTGGCGCGGGTGTCCAGCTCGGCGGCCTGCTGACGGGCCTCGGCGAGGGTGAGCTCCTCCTGCGCCTTGTGCTTGGCCGCGGCTTCGGCGGCCTCGGCGGCCTTGATGTCCTTGACCAGGTTCTCCTGGGCCTCGGCCTCGGCGTGGATGATGATGGCCTGACGCTGGCGCTCGGCCTCCTCCACGGCCCGCAGCTTCTTGATCGCCTCTTCCTGCTCGGCGACGGTGCGGTCGACGGCGATCCGCTCGCGGACGACGTCGGCGACCTCGCGCTTCTCGGCCTCGACCTCCTTGTCCTTGGCGATGCTGCTCAGCTCGGTCTCGCGCTCGCGGCCGATGACCTCCAGCATGCGGTCCTTCTCGATGCGTTCGGTCTCGATGGCGATGACCCGCTCGCGGTTCTTCTCGGCGACCGCGATCTCACGCTGCTGGTTCTGGTGCTGGACGCCGAGCTGCTCGGAGGTGCGGATGTTGGCGGTCTCGGACTTGAGACGCTCCTCGGCCTGGACCCGGGCGGTCTCGGCCTCCTCGCGGGCGCGGATGATCTCGATCTCGCGCTTGGCCTTGGCGGCCGCCTCCTCGCGACGCTTCTCCAGTTCGGCGAGGGTCTCGGCGGTCTCCGTGTCCTGGCGGTCGATCTCCTTCTTGCGGTCGTTCTCGAACTCGTTGGTGCGCTTGTGCTCCCGGGCGGTGCGCTCGGTGATCTTCGAGATGCCCTGCGCGTCCAGGATGTTGTTGGCGTCGTGCTGGTGCAGCGGGGTCTGCTCCAGCTCGTCGATGGCCACGTCCTCCAGGATGTAGCCGTTGAGGTCGGTACCGATCAGGGAGACGATCGCGTGGCGGAACTGCTCGCGGTGGGTGAACAGCTCCTCGAAGTCGAACTGCTTGCCGACGGTCTTGAGCGCCTCGGAGAACTTGGAGTTGAAGAGCTCCTGCAGGGTGTCCTGGTCGCTGGCGCGTTCGGTGCCGATCGCCTTGGCGACCTTCTTGACGTCCTCGGCGGTCTCGTTGACCCGGACGTAGAAGAACACCGTGATGTCGGCGCGGATGTTGTCCTTGCAGGTCAGGCCTTCACGGCCACCGCGTTCCAGGGTCAGGCTCTTGAGGGAGATGTCCATGATCTCGGCCTTGTGCAGGACCGGGAGGACGATCGATCCGGTGAAGGTGACGTGGACGTCCCGCACCTTGGAGATGATCAGGGCCTTGCCCTGCTCCACCTTGCGGAACAACCTGGTCACCATCAGCAGTAGGGCCAGGAGGACGACGATTCCGATGGCGATGGCGACACCGATGGTCAGGAAGGTGGCATCGGCCGCTTCCTGTCCGGTGGCCGGAGCACTCAGCAACACGTAGGGGTCTCTTTCTGCGAGCGGCGTGGATCGGGGGACACGCGGCGTCGGGCGGAGGGACGGGAGTGGGACGGCCGTGCCCGAAAAGATCGCTTGTCAGGGGTTATGACGCGTCCGCGTGGCGAACGGTTCCGAAGTGGACAAGATCATCCCTGCTCATCGCGGGTGGAGCCGGAACACTCAGTGCTGACCGGGATCCAGAGCGGGATCGAAGGCGGTGACGAGGAAGTGGTCGTCGGCCGCGTCGTGGTCGAAGATGAGGGCCGTGCTGCCGACGGACAGGACCTCGCCGCCGGTCGTTCGCACCGGGATGGAGATGGCGGCCCCGCCGGCGGTGGTGATCTCGGCCTGGCCGAAGTCCTCACGGGCCTCACCGATGCGGATGCGGCAGGTGCGGCCGACGAGTTCGTGCTTGGAGTCGCCCTTGCGCTTGGGCAGGAACCGCTGGAGTCCCATCACCACGCCGCTGGTGACCGCCCACGCGGCGACCAGGGCGATGAGTAGGACGACGGCCCCGAGGGCCCACAGCATCGGCGCGGAGGTGGTCTCGATGAGGCTGGTCACGATGCTTCCCATCATGCTGACGAACCAGGCCACGCAGATCAGCATGGTCAGGGCCACGGTCACCGGAACCCTCCCCAGCCCGGCCTTGCTCAGGACCGCGCTGAGCCCGGCGGCGTCACCGTCGGCGTCCACGCTGTCGAGTGCTTCGGTGTCCGCGGCACCGACGATCACGAAGATCCAGTAGCCCAGGACCACGATGAGCATCGGTGTGAACAGGACGGTGGGGAATCCGAAGGCGGTACTCAGGAACAGGCCCATCCCGCGTACTCCTTCGTGTTCTCGTGGTTCCGCGACCGGCGCCGGGGGAGGGCGACCAGGGTTCGTATCCGTCGGAACCGTGCCGAAACCCTATCGAACGCCCCAGCTCAGCACGTTCCTCGGGGTCCCCGTTGTCCGATTGTGGCCGGCACCCCGTTTCGTGGGCGCAGGTCGAACGAGCCGCGTTGGGAAGGAAGGAGGAGTAGGAAAAAAGTTCATGGCGGGTGTCGATCCGGCGTCGACCCGTTCGACGAACAGGTGAGAGCGGGGAAGACCCCGCCGGACACTCGAAAGAGGGCGAACACCATGCGTTACCTGATGTCGATCATGAGCGACCCCGCGTCCGAGGCCGCCGACTACGAGCCCGGGCCCGAGATCTACGAGGCGATGGCCGCCTACAACGAGGAGCTGGCCAAGGCCGGGGTCCTGCTGACCGGTGAGGGCCTGGCCCCCACCTCGGAGGGCGCCGAGGTCGTCTTCCGCGACGGGGAGGCCACCGTTGTCGACGGGCCCTTCACCGAGGCCAAGGAGTTCATCGCCGGGTACTGGGTGCTCCAGGTGTCTTCGCACGCCGAGGCCGTGGAGTGGGCCAAGCGTTGCCCGCACCCGCCCAAGGGGGACCCGACCGAGATGAAGCTCCAGCTGCGCCGGATCGGTGAGCTGGAGGACATGGACGACATGCCCGAGGAGCTCAAGGAGCGAGAGCGCGCCCTGCGCGCCCAGCAGGAGGGGTGAGCTTCCGGTGGTACGGGGGCGGGTCCGCGTGGGTCCGCCCCCGTACCTTGCGGCCGGAGCCCGCCGGTGCTGTCATGATGCGGTGGATCATACGGATGTGACGCGCCAGGTGGAGGCGGTCTGGCGGATCGAGTCGGCCCGCTTGATCGCGACCTTGACGCGAATGGTCGGCGATGTCGGATCGGCCGAGGAGTTCGCGCAGGACGCGCTGGTCACCGCGCTGGAGAAGTGGCCCCGGGAGGGTGTGCCACGTAGTCCCGGGGCCTGGCTGACCACCGTCGCCAAGCGGCGGATCCTCGACCGCTGGCGCCGGGACGAACGTTTCCGGGACCGCATGGTGGAACTCGGTCGGGAGTTCGTCGAGCACGACGGACAAGCGGAGTTCGACGCCGTCCTGGAAGAGGACTACGGCGACGACCTGCTCAAACTCATGTTCGTGTGCTGTCATCCCGTGCTGTCCACCGAGGCTCGGATCGCGCTCACCCTCCGCCTGCTCGGTGGACTCACCACCGACGAGATCGCCCGCGCCTTCCTCGTGCCGGAAACCACCATCGCCCAGCGCATCGTGCGGGCCAAACGACGGCTGACCGAGAAGAGGGTTCCGTTCGAGGTGCCCTCGGGTGCGGACCGCGACGCCCGCCTCGCCGACGTGCTGGAGGTCCTCTACCTGGTGTTCAACGAGGGGTACACGGCCACCTCGGGGGAGGGGTGGCTGCGTTCCGAACCGTGCGAGGAGGCCATGCGCCTGGGACGGATCCTCGCCGGGTTGATGCCCAAGGAACCCGAGGTGCACGGGCTGATCGCGCTCATGGAGCTTCAGGCCTCCCGGTTCCGGGCCCGGATCGGTGCCGATGGGGCGCCGGTGACCCTCGCCGATCAGGATCGTTCCCGGTGGGATCGGCTGCTCATCCAACGTGGACTGGTCGCTTTGGAAGGTTCGATCCCCGTCGATCCCGCCCGTCCACGGGGCGTCTACTCCCTCCAGGCCGGCATCGCCGCCAAGCACGCCACGGCCCACACCGCCGAGGACACCGACTGGCGTGGGATCGCCGTCTTGTACGAGGTGCTGGCCCGCCGCACCGGGTCGCCCGTGGTCGAACTCAACCGTGCGGTGGCGGTGTCGATGGCGATCGGGCCCGGTGCGGCACTCGACATCGTCGACGCCCTGCGCGATTCCGGGGCACTGGACGGCTACCACCTGCTCCCGGCCGTTCGCGCCGACCTGCTCCAGCGTCTCGGACGAGGTGAGCAGGCTCGTGCCGAGTACGAACGGGCCGCCGACCTCACCCGCAACGAACGCGAACGCGCCCTCCTATTGGAGCGCGCCCGTTCTGCCGTGGGCAGTGGGCTCTAGCGACGAGCGCTCGTTCTGGTCACACTGGTCCGCATGAGACTTCTGGTTCTGGGCGGTACCGAGTTCGTGGGACGGGCGATCGTGGAGGACGCGCTCGCCCGAGGGTGGGACGTCACGGTGTTCCATCGAGGACGGCATGAGGCTCCGGTGGGGGCGCGTGTGCTGCACGGTGACCGTACCGAGGAGGGTGGTCTCACGGCGTTGGAGACGGGGGAGTGGGACGCCGTCGTCGACACCTGGTCGGGTGCCCCCGGAGCCGTTGCGGCCACCGCTCGACTGTTGGACGGTCGGGTCGGCCACTACGCGTACGTCTCCAGCCGTTCCGTCCACGGCATGCCCAGCGCTCCCGGCGCGGATGAGACCGCCCCGACCGTGAAGCCCGCCCTCGCCGACGAGGGAGAGGACTACGCGCGGGCCAAACGTGGGGGTGAGGTGGCCGCCGAGGAGGTGTTCGGCGAGCGGGCGCTGTTCGTCCGGGCCGGTCTCATCCTGGGTCCGTACGAGAACATCGGCCGGTTGCCGTGGTGGCTGAACCGGATCGCGCGGGGTGGTCCCGTTCTCGCGCCTGGGCCGCGTGACCTGCCGTTGCAGTACATCGATGTCCGGGACCTGGCCGCCTGGACCCTCGACGCGGTGGAGAAGGGATTGGCTGGTCCGTACAACCTGGTGAGCCCGAGTGGGCACGCCACCATGGTGGAATTCCTGGAGGCCTGCCGGGAGGTGACGGGTTCGGACGCGGAGTTCCGCTGGACCGATCCCCAGGTGATCGAGGCGGAGGGTATTCGCCCCTGGATGGACCTTCCGGTCTGGCTGCCGCCGGGCGAGATGCACGAGACCCTGCACCAAGGGAATGTCGATCGTGCCCTGGCCACGGGGTTGAGGTGTCGCCCGGTCATCGAGACCGTCGCCGACACTTGGGCGTGGTTGAGGTCCATCGGTGGCGAGGCGCCCCAACGCCCCGACCGGCCCAGTCTCGGTTTGGACCCCGAGGTCGAACGGCGTGTTCTGGGTCGGTGATCAGACCCCCACCCCCGCCGTGATCTTGCTACCAGTAGCAATACAAGCGCTTTCTTCGCCTCTGGTAGCAAGATCGCCGGGGTCGAGCCGGGTGGGGCCGAGTCGCCCACCCGGTTCTGGCTCTAGCGAACGCTCGCGCGTAGGAGGGCCGTCCACTCGTTGGAGGGGAACATCAGGTGCCCGGCCTCCCTGTTCTGGGTGTCGCGTACGGCCGAGCCGGACGGAAGGTCGGCTACCTCGACACAGTCCTGAGTCTGGCCCCCACTATGGGAGGACTTGCGAAAGTTCAGGGGGTGGGGCTTTTCTGGCATGGGTGCTCTCTCACAGGGATGACAAGCGGTTCCGAATCAGAGCGTGCGACTCTTCCACGGACAAGGCAGACGCCTGCACGAAGTCGAACCGGCGCGTGTACTGGCGGACCTGTGGTTCGGACTCCAGGTAAAGCTCCTCCGTGGCGACCTCCAGATACACCACTGGAGGTTCCGGCCTTGGGAACTCCAGGATCACGAAGTGTGCTGTCATGGCAGCGTGCAGCCCTCCCGACACGGGAAGGACCTGGATGCCGACGTTCGGTCGTTGACCGACCTCAAGAAGATACTCCAGCTGGTCACTCAGCTCGGGCGTGATGTGCAAAAGCGCGGCTTCGTCGATGACAGCCCAGAACGCAGGGGGATCCGCGCGGCTGAACACTGCCTTGCGCAGCATCCGAACCTCGACTCTTTGGTCGACATCGTCGGTGTCACCCATGGAACTGGCAACGGCCATGGCACGTGCGTAGGACTCGGTCTGGAGTAGCCCCGGGATCGTCATGGATTGATAAGAGCGGATCGATGAGGCTTCCGCCTCCAGCCCGATCAGCTGTCCCGTGCCGAGAACGTTCTCGTAGGTCGCCCACCAGCCCTTACGGCTGGCCTCCTTCACCAGCTCCGCGTACCCGTCTCGCTCAACCGGGTCGGCGACCCCGTAGATGTCCAACAACAGGAAGACATCCTCGACGGAGAGCCTCTTCCAGTCGCCGGTTTCCAGCCTGTTCACCTTGGATTCGGACCAACCGCGAGTCTTACCACTGCGCTTCTTGGCTTCGGCGGCGACAGCTTTCGCAGTCAGTCCGGATTTCTCACGTTGTTGGAAGAGGAGTCGGCTGAGACGCCGCCGACGCAGGGTCGGGCTGACCATGTCGCTGTCCTTCCGTGAGGGTCCGGTCTGGTGGCCTGATCCTATGGCGGACCAGCGGGATTCCGACATTTAGTGCGCCTTCCGTAGATACTCGCTTCGCCCTTGAATATTAGGGACTCCAGATTAAACTTGGGGCTTGCAAATATTGGAGCAAGAGGCAACCATGGTGTCACCAGAACATCCCGCCGGACCTCCCGCCCGGCACCTGAGCACCAGGAGCCGCGCTATGCCGCGTTGCTTGAACCTGTCCGAGCTGACCTACGCGCGTCACCGCGCTGCTGAACTGGTGCGCCGCCGTCGCCCCCGAAGGGCTGGGCGGGTGCGTGCCTACGCCTTGTCGCCCCGAACCCCGGCCGGGGCAGGGTCGTCGGGCTCACCCCGGCCACCACGGGTCCCGGGTCCGCGTCTCCCACTGGACACCGTTCCGCTGGACGTCCTCCACGCGGTCTTGTCAGGGCTACACCGACTGGAAACGAGCGCCTGAACAGGGCCGGCAGGAGCCCTTCGCTCCTTGGTCTCGGCCCGGTGAGGCGCGATGGACAACCGAACGACCTGCTCGGACCCCAACGGGCACGACTACATCCCCGATCAACCCCCGGTGAGACGCGGTAACACGGCCACCGCGACCTGCCGTTACTGCGAGGACACCATCACCGCGACGCGCTGAACCCCCGGCGCCCATGAAAAAGCTCTGGCGGGTGCACCAACACCCCCAGAGCAGGCCGACAACCAACACCGATTTCAACCGAAAGAGAGTTGCCGACATGGCCATTGTGCCGCACACCCGAGCCCCGATCCACACCCCCATCCCGCCCTTCACCGGCCGCCGCTGGCCCTCCCGCGTCTACCCCGGTGACCTGGCCCAGACCGCCTGGGTCCGCTCCGACCTGGCCTCCGATCTGGCCCGCCTGTCCGGGCTGTCCAAGGAGACCGGCGAGGACATCGTGCTCTGTGCCAGCGAGATGTTCGCGAACGCGTGCGACCATTCGCGATCGGGACAGGACCCTGAGGGGCGCGTGATCCGCACGCTGCACATGCCCACCGCCACCACCATCCAGGTCGCGATCGTCGATGATGGCATCCGAGTCGACGCCATCGAGCCCAAGGGCCCGGAGCTCCCGCATCAGCGCACCTCCGAAGACTGGGAGGAGGCCGAGCGTGGCCGGGGACTGCTGCTCATCCACCACCTGGCCGAGCGCTGGGGCTCCCACTCGGTCCTGGACTTCCCCTTCTGCGATGGTCTGGGCACCATCATCTGGGCCGAGTTCGCGTTGGGCGGTGCCCGGTCATGACCACCGTCGACTCCAGGGTGCGCTCCGTGCTGAACGCGCCCCGAGGCCAACGTTTCTCCCGTCCGGTGCTTTCCCACCCCACGAACGTCCGGCCGGAATCGCACCAGGAACGACGGGAACGGTTGCTGCGACAGATGCGGGGCAACCCCAGGGTCGCCTACATGCTCGAACACGGCGAACTCCCGCACTGGATGATCGTGGCCCGCCAACGTCGGGAACAGGCCGAGAGGCAAGCCCGTCAGGTCGGCGTGCCAACTGATCCCCCGACCGGTTCCCCCTCCAACCGCCGGGGCCGTCATCGGGCACCGCGCCGGCGGTGGGCCCTGCCCGCTCTGGCCGTCAGCGCGGCCCTTCTCCTGGGGCAGAGGGTCGCAGAAGTGGTCGGCCAATCGGGCACCCAGTCCAGTGGATTCCCGCTCTAGCCGCTGTAGCGCTTGAGGCCGTCGATGTTCAGGGTGACTCCGACCCCGGGTGGCTCTGTGTGTCCGTTGTCGAGAGTGAGGGTGCTCCGGTGACGGCCCCGGACAGAGGCCCCGGCGGGGGCGAGGACCGGCAGCCGGAAAAATCCGCACCGCCGACCGAACACACAGCCCTCCTCCCGACATAAGCAGGTGAGAGGACGGGAGGAATGCCCATGGGAAGCAGCACGGACGGGGACCCTTACTCCGACGAGTGCGCCTTCAACGCCCTGTTCGAGAAGCATTACGACGCCGTGTACCGATACGCGCGGCGCAGGGTGGGCGCCGATCAGGCGGACGACGTGGCCTCGGAGTCCTTCGTCGTGGCCTGGCAACGACGAAAACGCCTGGTCCCGCAGCAGGAACTGCCCTGGTTGTACGAGTGCGCGCGAAGAATCACCCTGGCCCACCTGCGCCGCGGCCGGAGCCAGGATCAGATCGCGCAATCGTTGACCCGAGAACCTGGCCGGATCGGCGCGTACGCCGACCACGCCGACGGCGTCATCGACCGCAGTGGGGCCCTGGCGGCCCTTGCACGACTGACCGAGATCGAACGCGAACTCGTGATGCTCGTGACCTGGGAGGGACTCGACACCCGCCAGGCGGCCAAGGTCGTGGGATGCAGTCACGTCAACGCTCGCGGACGACTGCACCGCGCCCGTAAGAGGCTCACCGCTCACCTGAACGAGGCGGCCGAACCCGAACCGGACTTCACTTGGGAGAAGACGTCATGAACGACCTGACCAGTCTGCGCGCGGCCCTCAACGACAGCGATCCGGCCAGGGACAGCGCCCCCACCGACCAGGGCCGTCGATGGGCCCGGGCCAACGCCATCGCCAGACTGAGGGAGAACACCCCCGTGACAAATCCCCTGTGGCGTCGTGTCCCCGTGCTCGTGGCCGGTGCCGCCGCCGCTGCCCTGACCGTGGGTGTGGGAGCGATGCTGTTGCCCACGGACCACCCGGCCGGAGTACCCGTGGCCTACGCCTCCCCGCCCGAGACCGTGGAGGTCGTCGGTGGGGAGCCGGTCGACGGCACGGAACCCTTGCTGGAGCTGTCCGAGGTCACGGCCGAACGCGGTGATCCCCAGGGACGGGGAGACGTGGGGTTCGTATCCTCCACCGGCACCACCATGTACCGGATGAACGCCGACGCCGGTGACGCGGACCCGGAGGAGACCCACGGGTACGGGTTCATCCCCTTCGAGTGGAACCGGTGGCAGAGCCTGGACGGTGAGCTGCGTGAGGACCAGAACCCCCAGCCCCCGACCGAGACGGGAGGAGAGGCCGGCGACCACGAGTGGTTCCTGGACCAGGTCGGTGAGACCCACGAGGAGACTCTTCACCCCAGCCTGGTCCTGCCCGAGGCGCTGCCCACCGACCCCGACGCTCTGGCGGAGACCCTCATGGGCCTGGGTGATGACCCTGAGGAGGACGAGAGAACCGACGCCTCCCTGTTCCACGCCGTCGCGGGCCTCTACGAGAACCGGCCCTTGTCCGGTGTGGAGGAGGCCGCCGTCCAACGGATCATCGCCGACCGTGCCGAGACGAGCCACCTGGGCACCGCCACCGATCCGTTGGGCCGAGAGGGCGAGCTCTTCTCGTTCGTCGTCGAGGAACCCGGTGTCCAGACGCTGGAGTACCGCTACCTCTTCAGCGCGGAGGACGGGGCGTTGCTCTACCAGGACTCCATCCTGATGGCCGAAGAGGACCCGGAGACCCCGATCGAGGACTACGGTCTTGAGTACCCCGTCCTGTCCCAGCAGGTCAGCTACGTCTGGACCGGGTGGGTCGAAGAGATCGGTCAGCGTCCTTGATCTGGTTCCCCTGACCATGCGGGCCGTATCGCGTCCACCCGGCGACCGGCGAGAGCTTCGTGCTCTAGCGGCCGTAGCGCTTGAGACCGTCGGTGTCCAGGGTGACTCCGACCCCGGGGATCTCGATGGTGTGGCCGTAGCAGAGCGTGACGATGCTGCGGTAATGGTCCCCGGAGGGCTCGCTGTGCACGGTGACGCTGTCGTCGTCGCGGTCGATCAGGAGGTGGACGCCGATGTCGCAGGCGGCGTAAGCGTGGGCCTTCTCGACACGATCACGGGCGTTGGCGCCTGAGTCCCGGGAAGTGACCTCGACGACGGCGAGGACGCCTTGAGGGTCGGCCCATTCGCCCTGTCCCGCGAAATGGTCGATGGGGGCGAGGATGCCGTCGGGTCGTGCGCGGCCCTTACGGTAGGAGTCCACCTTGAGACCCTGCCCGGTGACGTTCAGGTCCAGGTCCGCCCGCTGCGTCATGAACCGACGCATCAGCCACATGAGGATCGCGTTGTGGTCGCTGTCGGGCACGGGGCGGACCACCACACGCCCATCGAGGTATTCGAAGGTGACGTCCTCCCCGTCTGCCGCTCGTGCGATGACCTCGAACCGTTCGATCGTGTCCATGACAAGGATTCTTCCCCGGACACGCCGAAGGGGGGCCGCACCCGACCGGGTACGGCCCCCCTTCGACAATGGGCTCAGGCCTTGGTGGGGGTCACCACCAGGCGGTCGCGTTCGGGGTCGACGTCCACGGTCACGGTGTCGCCCTCGGTGAGCTCGCCGGACAGCATCACCTTGGCCAGCGGATCACCGATCGACGACTGCACCAGGCGACGCAGTGGCCGGGCGCCGTAGTTCGGGTCGAACCCGGTCAACGCCAACCACTCACGTGCACCCTGGGACACGTCCAGCGTGAACCTGCGCTCGGCCAGTCGCCGGGCCAGCTTGTCCACCTGTAGGTCCACGATCCGGGTCAGCTCCTCGGTGGACAACGCGTCGAACATGATCACGTCGTCCAGGCGGTTGAGGAACTCCGGCTTGAAAGTCGCGCGCACGACGTCCATCACACGTTCCCGGCGGGTGGCCTCCTCCAGGGACTGGTCCACCAGGAACTGTGACCCCAGGTTCGAGGTGAGGATCAGGATGGTGTTGCGGAAGTCCACCTGACGGCCCTGGCCGTCGGTCAGTCGACCGTCGTCCAGCACCTGCAACAGGGTGTCGAACACCTCCAGGTGGGCCTTCTCCACCTCGTCCAGCAACACCACGGTGTAGGGGCGGCGGCGCACCGCCTCGGTCAGCTGACCGCCCTCCTCATAACCCACGTATCCGGGGGGCGCACCCACCAGGCGCGACACCGAGTGCTTCTCGGAGTACTCGCTCATGTCCACGCGCACGATCGCGCGCTCGTCGTCGAACAGGAACTCGGCGAGGGCCTTGGCCAGCTCGGTCTTGCCGACACCGGTCGGGCCCAGGAACAGGAACGAACCGGTGGGCCGGTCGGGGTCGGAGATGCCCGCCCGGGCCCTGCGCACCGCGTCCGACACGGCGGCCACGGCGTCCTTCTGTCCGATCAGCCGCCGACCCAGCTCGTCCTCCATACGCAGCAGCTTGGAGGTCTCGCCCTCCATCAGCCGACCCACGGGGATTCCGGTCCAGGCCGACACGACGTCGGCGACCTCGTCGGCGCCCACCTCGTCCTTGACCATCGGGTCATCTCCATCGGAACCGGCCGAGTCCGCGGCCTTCTCCTCGGCCTTGGAAGCCTCCTCGACCTGCTTCTCCAGCTGCGGGATCTCCCCGTACATCAGCCGGGACGCCTCCTCGAAGCGGCCCTCGCGTTCGGCCAGTTCGGCCTTGGTGCGCATCTCGTCCAGGCGGCCCTTGAGCTCACCGACCCGGTTCAGTCCGGCCTTCTCCTGCTCCCAACGGGCCACCAGCCCGTTGAGCCGCTCCTGGTTGTCGGTCAGGTCCGCGCGCAACCGCTCCAGCCGTTGCCGACTCGCGGGGTCCGACTCCTTGTCGAGCGCCATCTCCTCCATCTTGAGGCGGTCGACGGTGCGGCGCAGCTCGTCGATCACCACCGGGCTGGAGTCGATCTCCATGCGCAGCCGGGACGAGGCCTCGTCGATGAGGTCGATGGCCTTGTCCGGCAGGAACCGCGCGGTGATGTAGCGGTCCGACAGGGTGGCCGCGGCGACCAGCGCGGAGTCGGAGATCTGCACCTTGTGGTGCGCCTCGTACCGCCCCTTGAGACCGCGCAGGATCGCGATGGTGTCGGTGGCCGAGGGCTCACCGACGAACACCTGCTGGAAACGGCGCTCCAGCGCGGGGTCCTTCTCGATCTTCTCCCGGTACTCGTCCAGGGTGGTGGCGCCGACCATGCGCAGCTCACCGCGGGCCAACATCGGCTTGAGCATGTTGCCGGCGTCCATGGCGCCCTCGGCGGCGCCCGCGCCCACCATGGTGTGCAGCTCGTCGATGAACGTGATGACCTGGCCCTCGGACTCCTTGATCTCCGTGAGCACCGCCTTCAGCCGTTCCTCGAACTCGCCCCGGTACTTGGCGCCCGCCACCATCGCGGACAGGTCCAGGCTGATCAGGCGCTTGCCGAGCAGGGACTGCGGAACGTCGCCCGCCACGATGCGCTGGGCCAGTCCCTCGACGACGGCCGTCTTGCCCACGCCCGGCTCGCCGATGAGCACCGGGTTGTTCTTGGTGCGGCGGCTGAGCACCTGGATGACCCGACGGATCTCGCCGTCGCGACCGATGACCGGGTCGACCTTGCCCTCGCGGGCCCGCTCGGTCAGGTCGACACCGAACTTCTCCAGGGACTGGTAGGTGTCCTCGGGGTTCTCCGAGGTGACCCGACCGGTACCGCGGACCCGCTCGAAGGCCTCCAAGAGGCCCTCCGGGGTCGCCCCGGCGTCCTTGAGCAGCCGGGACGCCTCGCCACCGTCGGCGGCCAACCCCACCAACAGGTGTTCGGTGGAGACGAACTCGTCCTCCATCTGCTGGGCCCGCTGCGCGGCGGTGTTGATGGAGACGATGAGCTGCCGCGAGGAACTGGGGGAGCTGACCGTCGAACCCGCCACCTTGGGCAGGGCTCCGATGGCCGACCCGACCTTGTCCTTGAGCCGGTCGGGATCGACCCCGACCTCCTTGAGCAGCGGCCGGGTGATGCCCTCCGCCTGGTCCAGCAGGGCGTTCAACAGGTGCAGGGGCTCGGTCTGAGGGCTGCCGTCGGTGGTGGCCTGACGAATGGCGGCGGCCAGAGCCTCCTGGCTCTTCTGGGTGAGCTTGTAGTTCACGATCCGTGACTCCATTCACATGAAGTTTCACTCAGGGTAATGTCCAATGGCCGACCCCACCGCGCAATAGGGGTGGAGTCCGCGAGGCCCGACCCCGAGGGTCCGGCCCCTACTTCTGGTCGGGATCGCCCGTGTCGCGGGCGTTCCCGTCGTCCCCGAGCCCGCCGCCCCGCTCGGGACGCTCTTCGGGGTCGGCCGTGTTGAAGATCGTCACACGGGTGCGGCGCACCAGTTCCCCACGTGGGGTTCCGCCCTCGGGGCGGGCCGGACGGCCGCGCCGGGACACCGCACGGCGCGCCGCCTCAAGTTCGTTGGCCAGGTGGAACACCTGCTCGCGCAGCTGCTCGACCTCGTCCTCCAGTTCCAGGATCCGCTTGATCCCGGCGAGGTTGATGCCCTCCTCCTGCGACAGCCGCTGCACCACGCGCAGCGTCTGCACGTCACGCATGGAGTAACGACGGCCCCGCCCGGAAGTACGTCCGGGCGACACGAGCCCCAGCCGGTCGTACTGCCGCAGCGTCTGCGGATGCATACCCGCCAACTCCGCGGCCACGGAGATGACGTAGACCGGGGCGTCGACTCCGAACGAAGGATCGTTCACGACATTCACGCGCCCTTCGCCCGCGCTTCGAGTCCGTCACGCGGGTCGTAGTCCGACGTCGCCGCGCGGAACTTCTCCAACGCCTCGCGAGCGTCGTCGTTGAGTGTCTGCGGCACCTTGACCTCGAAGGTGACCAGCATGTCGCCGATGGTGCCGTCCTTGCGGGTGGCGCCCTTGCCGCGAACCCGCAGCGTGCGCCCGTTCTGGGTGCCCGGCGGCACCTTCACCGTCACCGGGAAACCGCCCAGGGTCGGAACCCGGACGTCGGCGCCCAACGCGGCCTCGGGGAAGGACACCGGGACCGTGATGGTGACGTTGTCGCCGTTCTTACCGAACACCGGGTGATCCTTCACATGGACGACGACGTACAGGTCACCGGCGGGGCCACCGTTCTCGCCGGGTGCACCCTTGCCCTTGAGCCGGATCCGCTGCCCGTCGGACACACCGCCGGGGATGCGGGTCTGGATGCTGCGCGTGCTCTTGCCGCGCCCGCTGCCCGAACAGGTGGGGCAGGGGTCGTCGACCACCAGGCCGCGTCCCTTGCACTCGCTGCACGGCTCCGACAGCGAGAAGCCGCCCAGGTTGGTGTTCTCGTGCCCGGTGCCGGAGCACTTCGGGCACATTCGAGGGGCCGTGCCGGCGCGCGCGCCCGTGCCCCTACAGGTGGGACACGCCGCGTCGCTGGTCAGCTGGAACGAACGGGTCACCCCGTCCGCGGCCTCTCGGAAGTTCAGTGTCGTCTCGGTCTCGATGTCGGAACCACGTCGGCTGCGGGTCGCCTGACCCGACCGTCCGCGGTTGCCGAACAGCCCACCGAACAGGTCGCTCAGCCGTTCGCCACCGGGGGCGCCACCACCGCCACCGCCCTGACCGAAGATGTCGCTCATGTCGAACCCGCCCGGGCCGGTGCCGCCACCGGGCCGGTACGAACCACCGAACATCGAACGCGCCTCGTCGTACTCCTTGCGGCGCTTCTCGTCCGACAGGACGTTGTACGCCTCGGAGATCTCCTTGAAGCGGTCCTCCGCCTTCGGGTCGTCACGGTTGGCGTCGGGGTGGTTCTCCCGGGCCAGCTTGCGGTAGGACGAGCGGATCTCGTCCTTGGTGGCTGTCTTTGAGACTCCGAGGACCTTGTAGTAGTCCTTCTCCAGGTAGTCCTTGGTGCTCATCGACTGGTGCCTTCTCCCCGCTGGTGCCGGTTGCGTCCGATGTTTCCACGTGGGTCCCGGCCGTGTGGGGCCGGGGTCGACCTGTGGCCGTGACCGACGATCTCATGCCGGCCACGGCCACAGCTCGTTACTTCTCGTCCTCGTCCTTCTCGGCGGAGGCATCCCCGGTGTCCTCTTCCGAGGCATGCGGAGTGTCGCCGGTGGGTTCTCCCACGACCACGCGGGCCGGGCGCAGGACCCTCTCCCCGATCCGGTACCCCGGCTGGAACACCTCGATCACCGACTGGACGGAGATGTTCGGAACCGGGACGAGGGTGAGTGCCTCGTGCACGTTCGGGTCGAACTCGTCACCCTGCTCGCCGTACTTCTCCAGGCCCAGCTTGGTCGCCGCCGCCTCCAGGGACTCGGCCACCGCCTTGAACCCGCCGGTGAGCTCATCGTGGTCCCGGGCGCGACCGATGTCGTCCAGGATCGGCAGTAGTTCGCCGATGACCTGGGCGGTGGCGACCTCACGGACGGCCACGCGGTCACGCTCGACACGCTTGCGGTAGTTGGCGTACTCCGCCTGCACCCGCTTGATGTCGTTGGTGAGTTCGACGACCCGCTCATCGGCGTTGATGGCCTCGCTCACCACCGACTCGGGGGTGTCCGGGATCTCGGGGATGTCCTCGACCTCGGCCTCGACGACCTCGGGCTCCTCGGCGTCGTCCGCCTCGGACTCCTTGGTCTCCTCGACCTCGGGTTCGCGGACCTCACCGGTCTCGGGGTCGATCCTGCGGTTGTCGCGGATCACCGGACCCTGGGTCTCGTCACCGTCACCGGAGTCGGGGCTGTTCTTATCCGACAGCGCCATGTCCGACGTTCCCTCCTTCCTCGACTCTTACGGGACCACGTGTCAGGACTGGTCGCCCTTGCCCTTGCCGTTGTCCTCGTCGACGATCTCGGCGTCCACGACGTCGGCGTCGTCGGCGGAGCCGTCCGCGCTCGCGTCGTCGGCCGGGGCGCCCTCACCCTGCTGGCCCTGGCTGTAGATGGCCGAGCCGATCTTCTGGCTGGCCAGGGCGACCTTCTCGCTGGCGGTGCGGATGGCCTCGGTGTCGGTGCCCTCCAGAGCGGTCTTCAGCTCGGAGACGGCGGCCTCGGTCTCGGAACGCACGTCCGCCGGGATCTTGTCCTCGTTGTCCGTGATGACCTTCTCGGTCTGGTAGACGAGGGACTCGGCGTTGTTGCGGACCTCGGCCTCTTCGCGACGCTTGCGGTCGTCCTCGGCGTACTGCTCGGCCTCGCGGACCATCTTGTCGATGTCGTCCTTGGACATGGCCGAACCACCGGAGATGGTGACCGACTGCTCCTTGCCGGTGCCCAGGTCCTTCGCGGTGACGTTCACGATGCCGTTGGCGTCGATGTCGAAGGCGACCTCGATCTGCGGGACGCCGCGCGGCGCCGGGGGCAGACCGGTCAGGTCGAAGACGCCCAGCTTCTTGTTGTACTGGGCGATGTCGCGCTCACCCTGGTACACCTGGATCTGCACGGACGGCTGGTTGTCGTCGGCCGTCGTGAAGATCTCGGAGCGCTTGGTCGGGATGGTGGTGTTGCGCTCGATGAGCTTGGTGAACACCCCGCCCTTGGTCTCGATGCCCAGCGACAGCGGGGTGACGTCCAGCAGCAGGACGTCCTTGACCTCGCCCTTGAGCACACCGGCCTGGAGCGCGGCACCGATGGCCACGACCTCGTCCGGGTTGACGCCCTTGTTCGGGTCCTTGCCGCCGGTCATCTCCTTGACCTGCTCGGCGATGACGGGCATACGGGTGGAGCCACCGACCAGCACGATGTGGTGGATCTGGTCCAGGGCGATCCCGGCGTCCTTGAGGACCTGCTGGAACGGCACCTTGGTGCGCTCGACCAGGTCGGAGGTCAGACGCTGGAACTCGGCGCGGGTGAGCTTCTCGTCCAGGTGCAGCGGGCCCTCCGCCGAAGCGGTGATGTAGGGCAGGTTGATCTGCGTCTCGCTGGAGCTGGAGAGCTCGATCTTGGCCTTCTCGGCGGCCTCGCGCAGGCGCTGGAGCGCCATCTTGTCCTTGGCCAGGTCGACGCCGTTGGAGTTCTTGAACTTCTCCACCAGCCAGTCGACGACCTTCTGGTCCCAGTCGTCACCACCGAGGTGGTTGTCGCCGTTGGTCGCCTTGACCTCCACGACGCCGTCACCGACCTCCAGGAGGGAGACGTCGAAGGTGCCGCCACCGAGGTCGTAGACGAGGATCGTGGCCTCGTCCTCCTTCTCCAGGTGGTAGGCGAGCGCGGCCGAGGTGGGCTCGTTGATGATGCGCAGGACGTTGAGGCCCGCGATCGTGCCGGCCTCCTTGGTGGCCTGGCGCTGGGAGTCGCTGAAGTAGGCCGGGACGGTGATGACCGCGTCGGTCACGTCCTCGCCCAGGTACGCCTCGGCGTCACGCTTGAGCTTTTGCAGGATGAAGGCGCTGATCTGCTGCGGGTTGAAGGTCTTGTCGTCGATCTGCACCGACCAGTCGGTGCCGATGTGACGCTTCACCGAGCGGATCGTCCGGTCGACGTTGGTGACGGCCTGGCGCTTGGCCACCTCACCGACGAGCACCTCACCGTTCTTGGCGAACGCCACGACCGAAGGGGTGGTGCGGGAGCCCTCGGCGTTGGTGATGACCGTCGGCTCGCCACCCTCCAGGACCGCGACACACGAGTTCGTCGTACCGAGGTCGATTCCGACCGCACGTGCCATGGTTGCTTCCTCCGTCAAAGTTGAGTCGTTCAGGCGTAAGTTTGCTTCGTCAGGTCAGGGCTGTCAAGTCAGTTGAGTCAATGAGGCTCAACTTGATTCCTACGACCTGACAACGGGTGGCCCGGCGGAGATGTTCCCGACCTGGGGAATTTTTGGTGGGCCCGTGGCCGAACTCCGGGACGACTCGGGGAGATCCTCGATTCGAGAATCCGGGAGAGTAAGGGGCTACTCAGGGGGACCGGTGGACCCACCGATGCCCGGGTGTGCCCGATCGGTCCGGCCGTCCGCTTACATAGGGGGCGTGGTGTGTACGTGTGCGAAGGGACCGGAAGCGACCGGCGTGATTCCGTTGTGGCCGAGGCCGGCTACGGTGGGCCCGCGCGTGAGGGCGGTTCCGCGATCGAACGGCACGTCGCGAGAGAACGCATCGGCGAGGGCTCGGAAGCGGGTCTCGGGCCAGGATGGCCCGGGGTGGTGGCGACCTTGCTATTACTCGCTAGTAACATAAGTTGGGACCACCGGTGTGTGGCGCACCGGATGACGAACGCAGGATGGGAGGCCACGGACGATGCACCCGCTGTACTTGACACTGGGCATCATCACCTCGGTCTTCGCCGTGGTCGCGATGGCCCTGTTCGGGTTCGGTCTGTACAAGATCGTGCGAACAGTGGGCATCGGCAGAACGGTGGAGCCCGAGCGCAAGGAGTCGCCGGGCAAGCGGCTGACGATGACGCTCATCGAGATCCTCGGACACACCCGGATGCTCAAGCGTCCCTGGGTCGGTGTGGCCCACTGGTTCGTGATGGTGTCCTTCCCCCTGTTGGTCCTCACGGTCATCGAGGCCCAGGGTGAAGTCTTCGACCCGCACTTCAAGCTGCCGATCATCTACGACTGGACCATCTACGGTCTGGCGATCGAGTTCATCGCCGGGACCAGCCTCATCGGCATCCTCGGCCTCACCGCCTACCGCCTGCTGAACGGCCCCCACCGCAAGGGTCGCGACTCCCGGTTCGCCAACTCCAGGACCTGGACCGCGTACTACGTCGAGGCCTACATCATCGGCCTGCTGCTCGCCGTCTTCGTGATCCGCGGCTTCAAGGTCGCCATCGAGGACTTCGCCTTCCCTGTGTGGGCCACCCCGATCTCGCACGCGGTCGGCGCGATCCTGCCCGGTGACGCCGCGATCGCCGAGCCCGGCATCGCACTGGTCGCCGCCTTCAAGCTGATCATCAGCTACGCGTTCTTCGTGGTGCTCTACCTCAACCTCACCATGGGCATCGGCTGGCACCGCTTCATCGCGCCGGTCAACATCTTCTTCAAGCGCAACGCCGACGGCAGCCCGTCCCTGGGCGCCGCCAAGCAGATGATGGACAAGTCCGGCACCAAGCCCCTCGACTTCGAGGAGGCCGACCCGGACGAGGACCCGTTCGGCGCCGGCAAGCTGGAGGACTTCACCTGGAAGGGCCTGCTGGACTTCACCAGCTGCACCGAGTGCGGTCGCTGCCAGTCCCAGTGCCCCGCCTGGAACACCGGCAAGCCGCTGTCGCCCAAGAAGGTCATCCTCGACCTGCAGGCACACGCCTACGAGAAGGCCCCGTACCTGCTCCAGGGCATCACCGAGGAGACCCTCGCCGAGGCCCCGGACAACAGCCACGCGGGCGTCGACGTCCTCGCGCTCCTCAACAAGCCGCTGGTCGGCACCGAGGAGGAGGGTGGCGTCATCCACCCCGACGAGCTGTGGGCCTGCACCAACTGTGGTGCCTGCGTCGAGCAGTGCCCCGTCGACATCGAGCACATCGACCACATCCTGGACATGCGTCGCTACCAGGTCATGGTCGAGTCCAACTTCCCGTCCGAGGCCAACACCCTCCTCAAGAACCTTGAGAACAAGGCCAACCCTTGGGGCATGGCCGAGGACCGGCGCATGGACTGGATCGAGGAGCTGGCCGGCCAGGAGAATCCGGTCGAGGTCCAGGTCGTCGAGGACAAGCTGCCCGAGGGCACCGAGTACCTGTTCTGGGTCGGTTGCGCCGGTGCCCTGGAGGACCGCGCCAAGAAGACCACGAAGGCCATCGCCGAGCTGCTGGACATCGCGGACGTCAAGTTCGCCGTCCTGGGCGGCATGGAGGCCTGCACCGGTGACCCGGCGCGGCGTCTGGGCATGGAGTACGTCTTCCAGATGCTGGCCCAGCAGAACGTCGAGACGCTCAACGACGCCGGTGTCACCAAGATCGTGGCCAGCTGCCCGCACTGCTTCAACACCCTGGCCAAGGAGTACCCGCAGCTCGGTGGCACCTACGAGGTCATCCACCACAGCCAGCTGCTGGCCCAGCTGGTGGACGAGGGTCGCCTGACCCCGGTGAGCTCCATCGACGAGAACATCACCTACCACGACCCGTGTTTCCTGGGCCGCCACAACAAGGTGTACACGCCACCGCGCGACATCATGGCCCAGGTGCCCGGCGTCAAGACGCAGGAGATGCACCGTCACAAGGAGCGGGGCTTCTGCTGTGGCGCCGGTGGCGCCCGCATGTGGATGGAGGAGCGGATCGGCAAGCGCATCAACACCGAGCGGGTGGACGAGGCGCTGACCACCAACCCCGACACCGTCTCCACCGCGTGCCCGTTCTGTCAGGTCATGCTCGGCGACGCCATCAACGAGAAGAAGTCCGCCGGTGAGGCCAAGGAGACGCTGGAGGTCGTCGACGTCTCCCAGCTGCTGCTCCGTTCGGTCAAGGGCGACGATCCCGCGGCCGGCGGGGAGAAGAAGGAGACCGCCGACGCCTAGCGTCCGATCTCGCCGAGAATCCGCGCGCGAATGGGCGGGACACCCACGGGGGTCCCGCCCATTCCGTTTCTTCGAAATGCCAGTAGATCCCATAGGACGTTTTTTCCTGAGAAGAAATTTCTCTTTCGTTGTCTCGTGGGATCGATTCAACGGAGAATGACGAATTCCGACGACAGGCCGAGTGTGGTTCGTGTAGAAAGTTGGTGACCGCAGGTACGGCCCCGCCCGACGTGAGTGTGAGGGGACGGGCGTGGACCGCACAGCGGCCGCGACCGCGCTCGCACGTGAGGTGACGAAGGGGCACGTGCGAGCGCGGCGCACCCCCACGGGCCCGGTGGGAATGACATTTGTCAGTACCGGAGCCGGGTGATCGCCATCGTGCTCCTGTGACAGCCGAGTCTGTCGCCGGCCCGCCCCATGCGAAAAGCTGTGGGACATGACGGCGACAGCGAACACCACCGCGACCACCACCCCCCACGCTTCCAAGGAACCGGCGGTGGTGGTCCGCGATCTACGTCAGAAGTACGGCGATTTCGAAGCGGTCAAGGGTGTCTCCTTCGAGATTCGGCCCGGTGAGCTCTTCGCCCTCCTGGGCACCAACGGCGCCGGTAAGACCACCACCATCGAGACCCTCGAAGGGTTCCGCCGCCCCAGCTCCGGCACCGCCCGCGTCTTCGGGCAGGACCCCTACGGACAGCCCGTCGGGGTGCGCGAGCGCACCAACGCGGTACTCCAGGGCAGCGGTCTGATGGAGGACCTCAGCGTCGACGAGACCCTCGCCCTCGCCAGTGACCTCGCCGCCGACCCGCGCGGAACCGACGAGGTGCTCACGCTGATCGGCCTCACCGACAAGCGCGGGCTGCGGGTCCGACAGCTCTCCGGTGGTCAAAAGCGTCGACTCGACCTCGGCCTGGCCCTGCTCACCCGGCCCGAGGTGCTCTACCTCGACGAACCCAGCACCGGGATGGACCCCGAGGCGCGACACGAGACCTGGCGCATCATCGGCGACCTCAAGCGGGACGGCGTCGCGATCCTGCTCACCACGCACTACCTGGAAGAGGCCGAGAAGCTCGCCGACCGGCTCGCCATCATGCACCGCGGCGAGATCCGGGTGGAGGGCACGCTCGCCGAGGTCCTCGCCGGATGGGGCGACCGGGTGACCTTCCTGCTGCCGAGCGACGTGCGCACCGCCGACCTGCCCCGACTGGAGGGTGCCGAGGTCGAGGTGCAGACCCGCGAACAGCGGCTGTGGGCGACCTACACGATCCGCGGCGGCGACGTCGCCGACCGGGCCCACCACACCGTCGCCGCCCTCATGACCTGGGCGGGCGAGCGCGGCGGAACCCTGCAACACCTGCAGGTGCGAGGCGCCTCCCTGGAGGACGTCTTCCTCCAGGTCGCGGACGGCGCGGCGGACCTGGTCGGCGAGTAGCGACCGGCCACTCGGACCACCCATCCCACAGACTTCTGGAGCACCCGACATGACCACCACAGCCCCCGAGGGCACCGAACGCCGCAAGAAGGGGCCGGGCGTGCCGCGTCAGACCCTGCGCCTGGGCCGCACCGAGTTCACGCTCTTCGTCCGGTACAAGACCGCGTTGATGTACCTGATCATGCCGATGATCCTGCTGCTTCCGGTCCTCAACCAGGAGAGCGTCCCGATCCTGGGGGACTACACCACCACGGAGGCGGCGCTGGTCGGCACCATCGGCGCCATCGCCCTGTTCATCGGCCTGGGTCACCCCTCCAACGTCTTCACCGCCCGACGTGAGGCCCTGGTCCTCAAACGGCTCCGGGTGAGCGGGGTGCCCGCGGTGGCGATCTTCGGGGGCGTGTTCCTCGTGGTCCTGCTGTTCACCCTGCTGATCGCGGCGCTCATCATCGGTGGGTCCGTCGCCCTCGGCGGTCCGCTGCCCTCCGACCCGGTGATGTTGGTGTTCTCCGTGGTGCTGGGATGCCTCGCGATGACCCTGCTGGGTCTGCTGATCACCCGATTCGTGAGCAACGCCGAGTCCGCGCAGATGCTCTCGATGGTGCCGATGATGGCCCTGCTGTTCCTCGGTGGCAGCTTCATCCCGCTGGAGGTCATGCCCGACGGCCTGCGCCAGGTGGCGATGCTGCTGCCGGTCGCCCCGACCGTGGAGATGGCCCAGGCCGCCTACTTCGGCTACGACGTCTTCGGTGGCTTCGAGGGCGCCGAACCGGTGGGTCTCATCGGTCTGTGGGCCGGCGCGCTGCCCAACATCGGCATCATGCTCGCCTGGATCGTGGTCCTGGCGCTGCTGGTCCACCGTTACTTCCTCTGGGACCCCCGCCGTCCCTGAGCGTGACGGACAGACCGAACGTGTCGGGAAGACCCAGGACGGTGGCCTTCCCGGCACGTTCTAACGTGAGGTGGACGGATGTCGGTGGGGAAGGCGGGGCGGGTGGCGCTACGGGCCGAAGAGGACACGGAGTCGACCGAGGTCTTGGAATCGTCGGACGGCGGTCTCTACACCCGCAGGCAGCGTCGCCTCCGCTGGGTCGTGCTGATCTTCATGTCCGCACTGGGGCTGCTCTTCCTGGTCTGGCCCTTCTACGAGCTGCTCTTCCAGCTCGATCCCACCGCGTACCGGGCCGTGGCGGGACAGCGGCGGTGGCCCACCCTGGTGGCCCTGGGGCTGGGGGTGGTCGGCTCGGCCTTCGGGTGGCGGATGACGTGGCAACGGGTGAACGGTCGCGCCGTCGCCGACCCCCGTCTGTACTGGGGATCCCTGGCCGTGGTCGCCCTGATGTGCGTCTTCCTCCAGGTCCCCTTCTACATCTTCTCCGCGTGCGCGGGCGCCTGGTGCCTGCTGGTCTTCATGGCCCCGTGGCGACGGTCCCTGTGGATCAGTCCGCTCCTGGTGGTCCTGCCCTGGGTCCGGGTCCTGCTGGACCCGATCGGCCACTCGCCCCTCCTACTGGGGGCGGACTTCGTCCTCGCGGTCCTCTTCATGCTGATCATCTGGTCCGGTTGCGTGGCCACCTTCTGGATGTGGGACGCGACCCGTGAGGCGGTCGAGGGCTCCCAGGCCCGGGCCCGGCTGGCGGTGAGCGAGGAACGTCTCCGTTTCGCCGACGACATCCGGGGCCTTCTCGGCACGGAACTGAGCACACTCGCGGTGAGCGCCGAGCACGCGGGACGGGTCCTGCGCACCGACCCACAGGACGCACGGCTGAGGATCGACCAGGTGCACGAGGCGGCCCGGGGAACGTTGCAGCGAGTGCGATCCGTGGTCCGCGGCTACCGTGACCTCGACCTGGAGACCGAGGTGGGTTCGGTCCGGGCGGTCCTGGAACAGAACCGGACCGTCACTACGGTCACCGGCCTGAGCGGGTTGGACCTGCCACGCGAGACCGCCGGTCTGGCCGCGTGGGTGGTGCGCGAGGGCGGCACGAACGTCCTGCGGCACAGCGAGGCCCGCCGGTGTCGGATCGGGTTCTCCGTGGTGGAGGCGGCCGACGACGTTCCGAGCAGCCTGGTCATCGAGATGGCCAACGACGGCGCCGAGGTCGGTGAGGTCGAGGACACGGGCTCGGCCAGCGGTCTGTCGGGGCTGGCCGAACGCGTCGAGCGTGTCGGTGGCACACTGACGGCGACCGGTACGGCCGACGGCGGTTTCCGGCTGCGCACGGTCGTCCCGCTCTCCAACGCCTCGCTCCAGAGCGCCCCCCGCAACCCGGTGCGACCGGCCACCGTGCCGGCCACCGCGCGAGCGGACATCGCGCCGGCCCCACCGCGAGCGGACGCCGTGTCACCCTCTGGAAGCGTCCAGGGCGAGACGAGCAGTGGGAGGGAACGGTGGGCCGACCGTCGTTTCCGGATCACGCGCTTGATCAACTTCGTCATGCTCGGCGGCAGCTGCCTGTCCACGGCCTTCTTCCCCCTCCTCGACCTGGTCTTCAGCGCGTCGGGACAGAGCCCGATGTGGCGGTCCGCGCTCGGGGTGGCGCTCTGCGTCCCCAACATCGTCCTGCTCATCCTGTTGCTGCGCGAGCGCCTGGACGGCGACCGGTCCCCCTCACCGAGGCTCTACTGGACCTCTCTGGCGTTGTTGGCGGCGACGGCCGTCCTGCTCGCCTCACCGGTGGCGAGCCTGTTCACGATCGCCCTCTGGTGGTCGGTCGGCGCCCTCCTGACGCACGGACGCACCACCCTCATCGTCGCTGTGGCCCTGCTGTTCTCCCCGCTGGTGCTGCTGCCGACCTACGCCGTGCCCATCACCGACCTCCCCCTGTACCTCGTGGTCTGGGCCGGGGCGGTCGTGGCCGCCTTGGTGCTGGTCGGCACGACCTTGCTCACCATCTGGCTCTGGGACGCGAGCCGTGAGGCGGTCATCGGCCAGCGGGCCCGAGCCCGGCTCGCGGTGACCGAGGAACGACTCCGCTTCGCCCGGGACATGCACGACCTGCTCGGGCACAGCCTGTCCGCCCTGGCGGTCAAGGCCCAGTTGGCGAGCCGTCTGGTGGACCGCGCTCCGGATCGCGCCGCCGTCGAACTGGCGGAGGTCCAGGACCTGGCCCGCAAGGCGCTGGGCCAGGTGCGATCGGCGGTGAGCGGCCACAGGGAGGCCGACCTGGCCGACGAGGTCGCCTCGGTCTCTTCGATCCTGGAGACCGGAGGGACCCGGACCACGGTCACCGGGTTGGAGGGACTCGAACTCCCGGAGCGGGTCGAGGCGACGGCCGCTTGGGTGGTCCGGGAGGGAGGCACCAACGTGCTGCGACACAGCGACGCCGAGGAATGCCAGATCACCTTCACCCTGGCCCGAGGGGAGGCCGGGGAGAGCGCCACCCTGGTGCTGGAGATGCACAACGACCACGCCCGGGAACGGGTGCGGGACGAGAACGGTGGCAACGGGCTGACCGGGCTCGCCGAACGTGTCTCCGCTAACGGGGGGACGGTCTCCGGCTCCCGCACCAGGGACGGAGGTTTCCTGCTCCGCGCGGTCCTGCCGCTCTGACCCCACGCGTGGGCCTCCCTGCCCCGCGACACCCTGGACCGGGGTGTCGCGGAGCATCCGGGGGGTCGGTTCCGTCAGAGGGTGACCACGGAGTCGAAGGCGGCATCGATACCGTCGGTGACCTCGTCGCCTCCGCCGGTGTTCAAGCCGAGCATGAACGCGCCCTGGTCGCCGCCGAGCTCCATGACCAGGAATCTTCCGTAGGTGTTCGCACCGTCACCCGAGTCGCTGCCCATGGTCACCCCGAACGCGGGAACGCCGTCCACCTCGGTGGCGCCGTCCGGTTCGATCCACAGGTCGCCCTCCTCGGCGACCAGTTGGCCGACCATGTCCGTGGCCATGTCCACGGCGGTGAGCGCGAGGGGTTCGAGGGGGCCGAGTTCCTCGGTGCCGGTCACGATGATCGCCTCCGGATCCTCTGGTGAACCATGGATCGAGTAGGTGTCGTATTCCGATGGCACCTGGTCGTCACCGAGTCGCCGCCAGCCCTCACCGGGGAGTTGGAAGGCCAACCCCGCGTTCGGGTCGGAGACGGTGCCGGTCTCGACCGGAGTCCGGTCCGCTTCGCTCTCCCCGCCCTCGCCTGAGTCCTGCGACGCGGAGGCGTCACCCGAGGCGTCACCGGGGTCGGTCGAGGCGTCGTCGCGCGACAGGAACCATCCGACACCCGCCGCCGTGATCAGGAGGAAGAGGATCGTCACCGCGGCGGCGATGGTGAAGGTGACCTTGCGCGCGTTGTCCGGCTCTTCGGAGTCGTCGGTGTCGTGGAGGTCGAGGCGCCGCCGGGTCTCGGGGGCGGGCCTTTCGGGTTCGCGCATCCATGCTCCTGCGGGGGCGGCCGGTCGTGACCGGGGTGACCGAGGGGTCAGAAGGGTCACTACCCGGTGGCGGGGCCGTTGGAGCGGGCCGGAGGTGGCCGGATCAGGCCGCTTCGATCGGGAACCCGACGATCGAGCGAGGAGGGGCGCCGCCGGCGGTCAGATGTACCAGGGGGCGAGCCTGCGCAGGAGGGGGCCCTGGAGTGCGCGGTGGGTGTGGAAGTCCCCGAGGGCCTGGAGCGGGGCCCAAGGGGTGGATGGTCCCAGCGGGATCGGTCCGTGACCGTTGCCGGTGAGGGTCGCGTTCCGTTTCAGGTCCGTCGGTGGTCGCTCCGAGCGTGGATCGGGAGGGCGGGGCGCCGGAGCGATGCCGGCACCGCGTGGGGACGCTCCTTCGGGAGGCGTCGGCTCCGGGGCACGGGGATCGGGCTCTTCCCGTCCTGGTTCGGGGCACGGTGTCCCACCGGCCGGCGGGGTGTCCCCGTGGTCGCCCTCGGGGTGGTCCACGATCCCCAGGGCACGGTCGATCTCGTCGAGACTCAGGCTCTGATCGGTGTCGGCGACCGCTGTCAGGACCTCGGCGTACAGTTCGATCTCGTCGAGGGCGACATGATCGTGAAGGCGCTCACACAGATAGACGCCGTGGTTCATCGGTGCTCACCTCCGAGGGACGACGGTGTCGCCGGGCAGGACGGAAACGCCCACACCCTTGGCGTTCGGGCGGACGCGACGCGGTCCGCTCCGACAGGGGACGAGCACTCTCCAGACTAGGTCCGAGGGTGCTCCCCGCGCATGACTCGGGTGGGCCACCCACCCGCCCACCCGAGCTAGTCACACGGTGTCCGTTCCCTCCGGGGGAGGCGCGGCGAAGTCCCTGCGCCTCCCACCCCCCTGAGGCATGGGAGAGGTCGTCGACCCCGCCTTTCAGTACCAGGTGACGTCCTGGTGCTGCACGGCGTAGGCCGCGTACGCGGTCGGCGTGTGCTCCAGCACCAGGCGGTCGTCGTCGTTGAGCTCACGGACCACCTTGCCGGGAACGCCCGCCCACAGCGTGTTCGGTGGGACGACCTTGCCGGGGGCCACCAGGGAACCGGCGGCCACCAGAGCGCCCTCGCCGACCCGCGCGCCGCCGAGCACGATCGCGCCGATGCCGATGAGCGCACCCTCTTCGACGATCGCGCCGTGCACCATCGCCTTGTGGCCCAGGCTCACGTTGTCGTGGAGGATCGCGGGCTGTCCGGGGTCGGCGTGCAGCCCGCACTGGTCCTGGATGTTGACCTTCTCACCCACCACGATGTCCTCGGTGTCGGCGCGGAGGACGGATCCGTACCAGACACTGCTTTCGGCACCCAGGCGGACGCGGCCGACCACGACCGCTCCCGGGGCGATCCAGGCGGTGGGATCGATCTCCGGTTCGCCGAAGGGGGCGCCCCCGATGAGCGGGCCTCCGCCCCGGCCCACGCCACCGTCGTCCGTCGCGCTGCCCATATGCCACGTCCTTCTTTCCGAGGTCGGTTCCCCTGAGGCCGAATGTGGAGGAAATTGACCGCCCGGCCCCCGTGTGGGGATGATCGCGCATACCTTAGTAAGTAGGTGACCAGGGTCCGCACGGTGAAGTACCCGTCAGGGATCTTGACGCGGCGGCGCGGCCCGTGTCTACCTTGGTCGTTTGGACGGTGTCCACGGCGTTACGCTCCGCTCTCGGCCGATGCCCCTCATCGAGCCGAGCCGGTGCATGAAACAGACACTTGAGGGCAGAACTCGCACAGGGGGACGCCTTGGGTGTTCTTTATACAGATGGCGCAGTTTTACCATCAGCGACGTGCAGTCAACGGTGTTAAGGACATGAAAGGCACATGAGCGATATGTTGCCGGGCGGCGGACTGCAGCAAGACAGGTTCCCGACAGTGCGCAAGGGCGGCTACGACAAGGCGCACGTCGACGACTACTACGTCCGAATGGACAATCAGTTCAAGGACCTCCGCGAACGTCTTCAGCGGATGGACGACGAACTGGAGCAGTACAAGCGTGACCTCGCGATCGCTCGCGAGAAGGCCCAGGTCAAGCCTGAGCACGAGCAGATCAGCGAGCGTATGGCGGAGATCCTGCGGATCGCCGAGGAAGAGGCCAAGGAGCGTCGTTCCCGGGTCGAGTCCGAGGTGAAGGAGGCCCAGAAGAAGGCCGAGGAGGAGGTCTCCAAGCACCGCAAGGACGCCGAGGAGCACGCCGAGCGCATCGTCTCCTCCGCTCGCACCGAGGCCACCGAGATGGTCTCCGGCGCCAAGAAGGAGGCCGACCAGCTCCGTGAGCAGGCCAAGCAGGAGGGCGAGCGGCGGCTGAACGAGGCCGAGGCCCGGGCCCAGAAGATCCACGACACGGCCGACCGTCGACTGGCCACGCTCACGGCCACGCACGCCGAGGCGCTGCGTCGTCTGAAGGACATGCACTCGACGCTCGCCGAGCTGGTCACCGCCGAGGACAAGGCCGGTGCGCTCGAAATCGGTCTTTCACGCGAGGCCGCCGTCGAGGCGGAGAAGCCCAAGGTCGAGGCTCCCAAGACCGGGCCCAAGGGACCGCAGGGACGCCCGCCGCAGAACAAGGCGCCCGAGAACAAGGCACCCGAGAACAAGGCCCCGCAGGCCAAGGGCCCGGAGGGCGAGGCTCCCAAGGCCAAGACCCCGGAGGCCGAGCCGAAGCAGGACGAGGCCGCCGCCCAGGCGCCGCCGCAGGCTCCGGACGAGGCGACGGTGCGCATCCAGCCGCTGCCCGAGAACGAGCAGGGTCGGCCGGACGAGGGCAAGGGTGGAGAGCCCAAGCCTGCGGCGCCCCAGCCGCCGCAGGGGGCCCGCTTCAACGCGCCCGCTCCGGATGGTCCGCCGAACGCGCCGCAGCAGCAGGCACCCGGTGGCCCGCAGCAGCCGCAGAGCGGTCCTCAGCAGCCCCAGAGCGGTCCCCAGCGTCCGCAGGGTGGGCCACAGCAGGCCCCCGGAGGTCCGCAGCAGGCGCCCAGCGGCCCGCAGCAGCCGCAGAGTGGCCAGGAGCAGTCCCCGACCGACACCGGGGACCCGGGTCTCACCGGTGTCTACCGTCGTCCGGAGAGCCGGCAGCAGCCTCCGACCAACGACGAGGGCGTGCGGGTCATCCGCAAACCCTGAGGGTTCGTCGGGAAGCACTCCGCCAGGTGGCGGGACGAGGGCGGGACGGTCGTCCCGCCCTCGGCGTTTTGTGACTGGTTGTAGGGTGTCGTCCGCCTTGTAGCAGGCTGTCGGCTACGATGCCGAAAGCCATGATGATTCGTGCGGCCATTCGGTCCGACCTCGGTGCGATCCTGCGCCTCTTGCGTGAACTCGGGGACACCACCCATACGCGGAGTGCGCACGTTCGTATGTCCTCCGCCGCGGTCCGGGCCTGGACCCGGATGGAGACCGACCCCGATCGCACCGTGCTGGTGGCCGAACGCCGCGGCCAGATCATCGGGACCCTCGACCTGATGGTCGTGGCCAACCTGACCCACGACGCCCAGCCGTGGGCGGTGGTCGACAACCTCGTCGTCGACCCCGAGACCCGCTTCCAGGGCATCGGCAGGGCCCTCATGGAGGACGCCCTGGACCGGGCCACCCGCGCGGGTTGCTACAAGGTCGAACTGCTCTCCCACGAGAGCCGGCAGGGCGCGCACCACTTCTACCGGAACCTGGGCTTCGACGACTCGGCCGAGGGTTTCCGCCGTTACCTCTGAACCCGGGGTGTGTGGACGACCCGGTCATGGGATGACCCGGGTCAGCCTTGGCGCCGCTCGGGACCTCCGCCGCGCAACGGCACCCCCTTCATGAAGGACACCGAGACCAGCCCGATCACGGCGATGGGGATCCCGGCGACGAACACACCCTGCATCGCGTGGTCGAAGGCGCCCACGATCACCTCACGGACGGGTTCGGGCAGCGAGTGCACCAACTCGGGCGACCCTTGGGCGGACTCGGCGGCCTGTTCCAGGCCGATCGACAGCTCCTCCGCGCCCGAGTCGACGTCCTCGACCCGGTCGGCGACCATCGCCTCCCTGGCCGCGGTGGCCGCGGCGGCCAGCTCACCGTTGAGTCGACCGACCATCACCGCCCCGAAGGCGGCCACGCCCATGGCGCCGCCCAGGTTCCGGAAGAAGGTCACCGAGGCGGTCCCGGAGGCCATGTCACGGAGCGGCAGGGCGCTCTGCGTGGCCAACAACAGGATCTGCATGTTGAGTCCGAAGCCCAGGCCCACGCACATCTGCCCGACGACGATCGTGGTCAGCCCGGGGACGATCTGCGCCAGGCTCAGCACGGTGAAACCGATGACGCACAGCACCATGCCCACCACCGGGTAGACCTTCCAGCGGCCGGTACCGCTGATGGCGTACCCGGAGCCGATCGAAGTGGTGAGGAAGGAACCCACGAGTGGCAGCGTCATCAGTCCGGAGACCGTGGGGCTCATGCCGTGCACCATCTGCAGGTACTGCGGCATGTAGATGATGAGCCCGAACATCATCATGCCGACGGTCACCGAGCCCGCGGAGGCCAGTACGAACGTGCGGTCCCGGAACAGGCGGGTCGGGATGATGGGTTCGGCGGCGCGACGTTCGACCAGGACCGCGGTGAGGGTCAGCAGTACCGCGCCCGCTCCCATGACGTAGGCGGTCGGCGAGTTCCACGGGAACTGGGTCCCACCCAGGCTGAGCAGGACGATCACCGTGCTGGCGGCACAGAAGATCAGTGCGGCCCCGAGCCGGTCCACCGGCGCGTCACGGCGCGGGGCGAACGGCATCCGGAACATGAACTGGACGACGGTGAAGGCCACCACGGCGAGTGGAACGGTGATGAGGAAGCACCAACGCCACCCCAGGGGGCTGTCCACGAGGAAGCCGCCGACCAGCGGGCCCAGCACGGTGGACACACCGAAGACCATGCCGATCAGACCGCTGTAGCGGCCACGCTCACGCGGGGAGACGACATCGCCCAGGATGATGTTGGGCAGGGTGGCGAGCCCCCCGACCCCCAGTCCTTGGAGGGCGCGCGCGGCGATGAGCCAGTTGATGTCCTGGGCGAACCCGGCGGCGAGTGAGGCCACGATGAAGACGCCGAGGGCGATCTGGAAGAGGAGTTTGCGTCCCCACAGGTCGGAGAGCTTGCCCCAGACCGGCGTGGAGGCGGTCATGGTGAGCAGCGCCGCCGTGGCCACCCAGGCCAGCCGATCCTGTCCGCCGAGTTCGCCCATGATGGTGGGCAACGCGGTCCCGATGATCGAGTTGGTGAGCATCGAGGTGAGCATCGCCAACACGAGACCGACCATGATCCGGCGCACGACGGGCCGTGGCGGGTAGTCGGGGGTCTCGGGAACGGGGCCGGACGTCGGTGCCGCCGCGGGATCCTCGGGGGTTTTCGCCTTCGGGACGGGTTCTCGGGTCTTCGACATTGCGCGCGGCGACTGTTCCATGGGTTCCCCGTTCCGGACGCACGAAAGCCCCACGGCACGACAACCGGGGGGCGGCATCCGGATTCAGGTATAGGTAAACGCTGTTGACCTGTCAAGTCGGCGTCACTCGAACGCCGCCGGTATGCGCTGGGTCCACGGAGGTGGGACCCTGGAATCCTGAAAGTCGGATCGAGGCCCCAAGGGGTGCAGATGGAGCGTCCGGACGCGACCGGAAGCGGTGCCACCGTGCCCACGCGCCGCCGTGAGGTGACCAGGGAACGCATCCTCACCAGCGCCAAGGAGCTCTTCGCACAGGAAGGGTTCGGTTCGGTCTCCTCCCGGATGATCGCCTCGCACGCCGGGGTGAACGTCGCGCTGATCAACCGGTACTTCGGTTCCAAGGCCGGGCTGCTCACCGAGATCCTGCGCGAGGACGGCGTCTTTCCCCGGCTCATCACCGACGGCCCGGTCGAGGAACTACCTCGTCGACTCGCCGAGCACGCGGTGGGGCGGTTGCACGGGGAGGGGAGCACACTACAGCGGGCCTTGGACCACTCGGCCGGGGATCCGGACTTGCAGGCCGTCTACCAGGGGCGACTCAAGAGCGCGTTCATCGAACCACTCGTCGAGTACCTGGGGCGGGAGAACGCCGAGGTGCACGCCTCCCTGCTCGCCGCCGTGTGGCTGGGCCTGGGACGGGTCCGACGCATCGAAGGTGGTGAGGCACTGCGCGGGCACGACCGCACGCGGCTCACCGCGCGGATCCAGGCCATGTTGGAGTTGTGCCTGGAGGACCTCGGAACCCCGGACCCGGACGATCCCTAGAGCTCCCGTGCTCGTGCCGGCCGGGGCGAACGCCCGTTGCCGTACCGGCAAGGGAAGTGGCCACGCGGATCGCCGACGACGAGAGTGTGGTCGGAGGTGGTCGATCAATGACCCAGGAGCACGGAGCCGCGCCCCAAGAGATGGGCGAGGACTTCTGGAACGAGCGTTACCGGTCCAAGGACCGGATCTGGAGTGGTGAGCCCAACCGTCATCTGGTGGCGGAGGTCGCCGGACTCGAACCCGGACGCGCCTTGGACGTGGGCAGTGGGGAGGGGGCCGACGCCCTGTGGCTGGCCGAGCGGGGGTGGCGGGTCACCGCGGTCGACATCTCGTCCGTGGCACTGGACCGCGCCGAGGCCCACGCGCGGGAGCGGGGCGCGGAGATCTCCGAACGAGTCACGTGGCTGAAGGCCGACGTGACCCGCTGGTCTCCGCCGGGACCGCCCTTCGACCTGGTCACGGCCCAGTTCATGCACATGCTCCCCAACCCCCGGGCGCGCCTGTTCGCCGACCTGGCCGCGGTGGTGGCGCCCGGTGGCGAGCTGTTGGTCGTCGCGCATCACCCGAGCGATCTGAAGACCGGGGTGCCTCGGCCGCCCATGCCGGAACTGTTCTACGAGGGCGAGGCTGTGACCACGGCGCTCACCGAGGGGGAGTGGCGGGTGCTCGTCGACGAGTCCCGCCCGGGGCGACAGACGATCGACGACGTCACCTACACCGTTCACGACCTCGTGGTCAGGGCCCGCCGTTCGGGGTAGGTACCGCGAAGGGCGGGTCGGCCGCCCCGGGGCCTTCCGGGGCGGCCCGACCTCAGTCCTTGAGCTTGGCGACGACGTCGATCTCGACGAGGATGTTCGCGAGGTCGGAGCCCACGGTCGTCCGCACGGGGTAGGGGGCGGTGAAGTGTTCCGCGTAGACGGCGTTGAACTCGGGGAAGTCCGCCCTGAGGTTCTCCAGGTGGACGGTGGCCTTGACGACGTCGTCCAAGGTCAGCCCGTGTTCGGCCAGGACGGCGGCGATGTTGGCCAGGACCTGGGCGGTCTGTTCGCCCACGGTCGGCGCGACGCGCCCCGTCCGGGGGTCCTGGGGGCCGAACCCGGCGGTGAACAGGAATCCGCCCGCGACGACGCCCTGGCTGTAGGCACCGGCGGGGACGGGGGCCCGGTCGGTCTGGACCGCCTGCTTGGACATGGGGTCTCCTTCGGTCGGAGGGTCGCGTGCACATGCGCGCGCCGCTGCTCGTGCGGACTCAGGGCGGCCACGGGCACTTTTATTGGCAACAAAGTTACCAATTATTTGCCCGTAAGCGTATCTTGGGCCACACCGACACCCGCGCTTCGGCGCGCCGGGCGACGGTGACCCGAACGGAGGAACAGTGCAGCCCGAGACCGTACTCAGTGGGGGACGGGTCGTCGACGGCTCGGGCGGCCCCTCCCGCCTGGCCGACCTCGTCCTACGCGACGGCCGCATCAGCCACATAGTCTCGCCCGGATCCGCTCGATCCGCCGGTGAGACCCTCGACGTGAGCGGCCTCGTCGTCGCACCGGGCTTCGTCGACATGCACGCCCACTCCGACCTCGCCCTGCTCGCGGACCCGGCCCACGAGGCCAAGGTCCGCCAGGGCGTCACCCTCGAAGTGCTCGGCCAGGACGGACTCGGCTACGCCCCCGTCACCGACGACACCGTCGAACCGATTCGCGAGCAGATCTCCGCCTGGAACGGCACCCCCGACCTGGACCACACGTGGCGGAGCGTGGGCGAGTACCTGGACCGCGTCGACCGTGGGGCCCCCACCAACGCCGCCTACCTCGTCCCCCACGGCAACGTCCGAATGGCGGTCCTGGGCAACGAGGACCGTCCGCCCACCGACGCCGAACTCGACCGGATGCGCGCCATGGTGGCCCAGGGCATGGCCGACGGAGCGCACGGACTCTCCACCGGACTGACCTACACCCCGGGCATGTACGCGACCGACGACGAGATCGTCGCCCTCCTCGGGCCGGTCCGGGAGGCCGGCGGCTACTACTGCCCCCACCACCGCAACTACGGTTCCCGGGTCGTGGAGTCCTACCAGGAATGCCTGGACGTGGCCCGCCGCGCGCACGTCCCGCTCCACCTGGCCCACTGCCACGTCAACTTCCCCCGCAACCGAGGGCGGGCCCGCGAGGTCCTGGACGCCATCGACGAGGCCACCGTCCGCTTCGGACTCGACGTCACCCTCGACAGCTACCCCTACCGGGCCAGCGCCACCTACCTGGCCGCTCCGTTGCCGAGCTGGGCGCAGGAGGGTGGTACCACCGCCACCCTCGACCGGTTGAGCGATCCGGACACCCGTGGCCGGATCCTGCGGGAGGTGGAGACCAAGGGCACCGACGGCAACCACGGCGTCCCCATGGACTGGGGGACCCTCGTCGTCACCGGCACCGCCGACCCGGGCCTGTCCTGGGCGGTCGGGCACTCCATCGCCGACCTGGCGGCACGTAGGGGCGAGGAACCGGGGCGTCTGTACGTCGACCTGTTGGTCGCCGACGAACTCCGCAGCGGCTGTCTGCTCCAGGTCGGCAACGAGGAGAACATCCGCACCATCATGCGGCACAGCGCGCACACCGCCGGCAGTGACGGCATCCTCGTCGGTGACCGGCCGCACCCGCGTGGTTGGGGCACCTTCCCCCACTACCTGGGCCACTACGTTCGCGAACTGGGCCTGCTCAGCCTGGAGGAATGCGTGCGGCACCTGACCTCCCGGCCGGCGCAACGCCTGGGCCTGGCCGACCGCGGCACCATTCAGTTGGGGGCCCACGCCGACCTCGTCGTATTCGATCCCGACACCGTCGCCGCCCGCGCCACCTACGACGACCCCCGCCGTACCCCGGTGGGTATCGAACACGTGCTGCTCTCCGGCGAGTTCACCGTCCGGGACGGTCGACGCACCGATCGCCTCCCCGGACGCTCGGTGCGAAGGAACCGCCGATGACCGCCATCGTCGATCTCGACGAGGCCGGGGCCGTGTCCACCTCGCCGAGAACGTCGCAGGACTTCTTCTGTTCGAGGGACAGGGGTAACGTACGAAACGTACGCTACGTACATGATCAAGGGGATTGATGTCATGGCGAACATGGGTGCGGGCGACGTCAGAGAGAACTTCTCCGACACTCTCAACCGGGTCTCCTATGGGCATGAACGAGTCACCATCACCCGGCGTGGACGCGTGGTGGCGGCGCTCATCTCATCTGAGGACCTGGAGCTGCTCGAAGCGCTTGAAGACGCTCGCGACGCCGCTGAACTCGAGGACGCCATCGCGCAGGACGACGGAGAGCGGATCCCGCTCGACCAGGTCGAGCGGGAGTCTCCCCGGTGACACGGTATGAGGTCTACTTCTCGTCGGCCGCGGCTCGACAACTGCGCAAGTTGGAAGAGCGGCAGCGCAAGCGGGTCCTGCACGCGGTGAGAGGCCTGTCCGAGGACCCCCGCCCTCCAGGGGTCAAGGCATTGCGAGGAAGGGTCGGCTACCGGATCCGGATCGGTGACCACCGGGTCCTCTACACGGTCGATGACGGTGTCATCGAGGTGTGGGTGGTGAAGGTCGGTCACCGTCGCGATGTCTACGAGTGACCGGGGTCGGGGTCAGCCGATGACGATGGCGCCGGCCAGGACCGGGGTGCCGAAGCGGACACTGCCGTGACCGGAGGCCAGGGTTCGGCTGCCCTGACAGCTGGTTCCGGCGAACAACGCGAAGCGTGAGTCCCCCTCGATCTCCACGACACCGCCCTGGCCGGTCTCCAACACTCGGCAACCGCCGTTCTCCACGTTCTGTTCGTGTCCCGACTCGAAGGTGACCCGGACCGGGGTGGTCCGATCCTTGTCGGACATGCCCGAGATGGCTCCAGCGATGGTCGCGGACATGGTGGCAAGGTTCGCAGGGCGGATCGGCACGGGGTTCCCCTCTTCGGAAGGCTCGCGCGAGCCCGGAAAGACACGGCGGAGATGGTTACTCTGTGTCATTTAGCTACAGGTTCGCGTGATCGGAGTGGAACGTCGGCGGAGTGTCGGCGGAATTTCTCCCTTGGCCGAGCGGCGACTTTGTCCGTATGATGGTGGCCGGATGTGATCGCGGTCGGTGGCTGCGGTGACCGAGATCGAAGGGGGTCGGGTGCACTACCTGCTTCCCCTGTTCGACTTCCTCCTCCTCGGCGTCCTTCCCACCGAGCTCCTCGGTCTCGGGACCCAGGGACCGGCCCTCGTGCTGGTGGCGGTGGCCGTCGGCACGGCCCTGACCTGGATGGTCCTGCACGGAACGGCCCCGTGGCCGGTCGGCGACAGCGCCACCGGCGCCGGTCGCGCGATGCGGCGGCGTTCCGCCCGACTGCCCGTCCTCACCCTCCGCGATCCCGACGCCGCGGGTCGACCACGCCCCCGAGCGCCAGGACAGGCCCTTCCGGCCGCTCTCTAGACTCGTGCGCCTCGCGGTGACCATGTCCCGCCCCGCGCTCTGACACGCGTCCCCTCCCGTGTCCGGCGCGGCCTCGTGCGCACCCCGATCCACGATGAGCGGCCCACGTCCGAACTCTCCACCTGGACGAAGGGCCTTCCACCTTGTACACCTTCGGGCCGATCGCGGCTCTCATCGACGTGCTCTCGGCGACCCTCGCCGTACTGACCGACCTGCTCGCCCCGTTCTCCGGGGCCTTCGCCGCCGGTCTGGCGGTGATCGCGCTGACCGTGGCCGTGCGCGTGCTACTCCTGCCCCTGGGGGTGGCGCAGGTGCGCGCGGAGAAGCAGCGCGCCCGCCTCGCCCCGCGTCTGGCGGCGATCACCGAACGCCATGGCAAGAACCCCGAAAGGCTGATCGCCGAACAACGCAAGGTCTACTCCGAGGCGGGGACCGGGCCGATGGCCGGCTGTCTCCCGGGGCTCGCTCAGGTTCCGATCATGTTCGCCCTGTACGGGCTGTTCATCGGGGTCGCACCCGGTACGGAAGAGCTGTTGCGGCGCACCTTCGCGGGGGTCGAACTGGGTGCCACCCTGGCCGGCGGTTCCTTCGCCCCGGTATTCGTCGTGATGCTGGTCGTGCTGGCCGCCGTGGCCTGGGCCAGCCGTCGGTACGTCATGTTGCCGACCATGCAGGCGGGCCCCGCTCAGCCGCCGATGCTCGGGGCCCTGTCCTACCTGCAGTTCTTCACCGTGCTCGTCGCGGTGTTCGTACCGTTGGCCGCGGGACTGTACCTGTGCGCCTCCACCGCGTGGGCGCTGGGCGAGAAGCTCGTCCTGCGTCGGCTCATCCCCGACTAGGGGCTCAGAACTCCACGGTCACGCAGGCCAGGCGGTCGCCCGCCGTGCCTGCGTGACCCTCGTGGGTCGCGGTGTGCTCGTCGTGCAGGACCAGGGAGTTGGCCTCTCCCTCGCGGAACTCCCAGTCGACCGTGGTGGTGACGTAGGCGTTGCCACTGGAGTCGGTGGTCATGTCCAGCCACACCTCGTTCTCCGGGTTGGCGTAGGCCGGGTCGGCGGAGGGCTCGTCCTCCGTCGCGGCCGGGTCGACCTCGTCCTGGTAGTGCGGCCCGGCGTCGGCGGGGTCCTCGCCACAGGGCTTGGTGTGCACGTGGGCGCCGAAGTCCCGGTCGGCCTCCAGCCCGGTTCCGGTGAACTGTACGTACGTGGCCCCGTCCTGGACACGTACCTGGACGTCGGCGGTGGCGCCTTCGGGCACGGCGGTCTCGTCGTAGGTGACCGCGCCGGTGCTCTCACTCGGGGGAAGGAAGATCGACGCCGTCACGCTGGGCTCGGCGGTGGGCTGGGCCGAGGGGCCCGCGCCGGAAGCGGAACCGTCGTTGGTCGTGGGCGCTCCCTGGGCGCACCCGGCGACGAGGAAGGCGGTCAGTGCCAGGCCCACGGCGGGTGAGGTGGTGCGCATGTCGGGACTCCCGGGTGATAGTCGCTTGATGTCCGCAACGTTACCCAATGTGTGTACTTGATAACAGCGAGTGCGGAAATTCTGATGTGCCCGGAGGAACGAAGCGCTCGCGGAGAATGAACGCGTCGAGTCGGGTCCGTCGCCCTGTGGGGGTTCCAAGCTCGTCCCGGCATACTCCGGCGAAGGGACCGTACCAGTCCGAGGGGCGCGGTCAGGTCCGGGTCGAACGCCGCGAGCGCGGCCATGCGCACGGTGGGGCACCGTTGACACCGCCCTTCCAACGACGAAGATCTCTGAGCGTCGGGATCGTCCCGAAAGCCGGCAGACTGTGCGTCGAACCCACGACCTCTGCTGAACAGGCGACATGCGAACGATCAGACGCGGCGGCGAACACGAGATCGAGATCAAGAAGTCCCGGTTCATCTGCGCCATGGCCAGGGTGGACGGCGAGGAGGCCGCGCGCGCGTTCATCGCCGAACGTCGCAAGGAGCACTGGAACGCCAACCACAACTGCACCGCCTACGTGCTCGGTGAGGACGGTGGGGTCCAGCGTTCCAGCGACGACGGCGAACCCGCCGGGACCGCCGGGGTGCCCATGCTCGAAGTGCTGCGCCACCGGCGAATCACCGACACCGTCGCGGTCGTCACCCGCTACTTCGGTGGCACCAAGCTCGGTGCCGGCGGCCTGATCAGGGCCTACGGCAACTCCGTGTCGGCGGCGGTGGAGGAGTTCGGTCTGCTGGAGCGCCGGTCGCTGCTGGTGGTGGACGTCCACGCCGACTACGTCCTGGGTGGGCGGTTGGAGAGTGACCTGCGCGACTCTTCGCTCAACGTTCGCGACGTCGCCTACGAGGAGCGGGTCCGTATCGAGGTGGCCCTTCCAGAGGACGAGCTTCCCGCGTTCGAGCTGCGTCTGGCCGAACTGACCGGGGGCCGCGCCGAGTTCGAGGTCCAGGGGACCACCGTGATCGAGGTGGAACCCGACTCGGACGCCTGAACGTTCGGTGCTCACGTCCAGGTAACGAGTGGTGGGCTCCGTGTATCCACTTGACCGCTTCGCGGCTTAGGATTTGCCGTAATCATCATCGTTTCATCGGGAGAGACCGTCAATGCGCAGCTCACGCGTGCCCCAGGCCCTGACCTGTGGTCTCGTGGTGCTGATGGTCGCGGGATGTACCGGTGATCCGGAACCCCCGGCGTCACCGGCCGAGCAGGAGACCGCCCCCATCCCCACCGAGTTCGAGGGGGAACCCCCGCCCGGAATCGAGGGTGAGGTCCTGCGCCACCTGCACGGCGAGGACGCGGGTGTCCACGAGATCCTCGACGACCCGATGGGAGTGCGCATCAGCCCCGTGGGCGGAGCCTTCCTCATCAGCTCCGGCGGCGAGGACCGCCACCTGCTGCACGACGCCGCCACCGGTGACCTCCTCTGGGAGGGCGAGGCGCGTTTCCGGGGTTTCGACGTCGACACCGAGGGCGACCCGGTCCTGGCCCTGAGCGACACCGACGATCGACCGTTCGTGCTGGACGCCCGCGGACAGACCCTGTGGGAGCCCGCTGAGGAGGAGGACCGCTACCTGGACGGGCTGGCGGTGCGCCGACCGAGTGAGTGGAGCGCCGAGGAACCCGACGGCGACTACACGGTGCTGGACGTCGACGGCGAAGAGCTGTGGACCTACACCCTCGAACCCGAGCCCGACGAAGAGGACGAGGGGTCCGACGAGGAGTCCGAGGAGCCTGGTGAGTCCGAGGACGAGGAGACCGAAGCGGAACCGGTCGACCCGCTGGGCGTTCCGGTCTCCGCCTGGGATGACACGATCCTGCTAGAGGACGCCGAATCGGGCCTGCACGCCTACTCGGTCGCCCCCGAGGAGGCCGGTGAACACGTCTGGTCGCTGGACACCGAGAACGAGGAACTCGGTCTGTCCAACGCCCCCGTGAGCGTCCCGGAGGTCCTCGGACTGTACGAGGTCCCGGACCCCGAGGCCCGGGAGACCGGGGACGAGGAGACCGACGGGGAGGACGTCGACGAGGAGGCTCCCGAGGAGGAGCCCACCAAGGACGTCATGCTGTTGCGTTGGGCCCAGCCCGAGGCGCCCTCGACGCTGTCCGCGCACGACATCGACGACGGCGATGTCCTGTGGACGCTTCGGGAGCCCGGGGCCAACCCCGTCTCCGCCCTCTTCGAGGAGGCCGGTACCCCCGGAGGGCTCTACGACTCCGACACCGCCACCCTCTTGCTGTCCCAGGCCAGCGGCGGCGCTCCCATGGTCGCCATCGACTTGGTGGCGGGCGAGATCCGCTGGGGCCTGGAAGACGAGGCGGGCGCGATCTCCCCCGCCTTCGCACACGCCGGGTTCGTCTACGGGGACACCCGCTCCAACGAGGACGGCGACAACCAGTTGGTGCTGGAGGCCGAGACCATGGACGTGGTCGCCGACGACCTGGACGCCTACGTGGAGGCCGTCACGGAGACCGGGCACGCCATCCTCGTCCAGGGCCGACAACGGTTCGTCTACGGCCCGGGCCCCGAGGCCGACTCCGACGTCGACGGTGAGACCGACGCCCCGGAAGAGGACGCGAGTTAGAGGTCCACCCCGTACTCGGCGGACGGTCACCCGGGTGGACGCGGTACGAGACGGGAGAGTGAAGCCCATGGGAGCTCGCTCCTTGGCCCTGCTCGCCGTCGTGGGCCTCTTCTCCACCGCGTTGCCGTGGGGCTCGAACGCCTGGGCCCGGACGGCGGAAGGGGAGACGACCGAGCTCTCGGAGATCGCCGAGGCCCTGCGCGAGGACCCCGTGTACGTCGACGACCACATGGCCGAGGCCGTGGGCGCCGAAACGATCGATGAGATCCGCTCGTACGTCGAGGGAGGGCCCCAGACCGTCTACGTCGTGCTCGCCGAGGTGGACGAGGAGACCGGAGAGGCGCCGGCGCTCATCGCCGCGCGGGCCGGGGTCGACGGTGTCTACCACATGGGTCATGGATTCGGTGTGGCCGGGACCGAAGATGGTGCCCAGGAGAGCATCCGTCTGGCCGATTGGAAGGCTGAGGAGGGCGGGGTGGAGCCGACGCGCCCCGAGCTGCTGTCGGAGTCGATCCGCCTGTTCCAACGGGACGACTTCGTGAAGGAGTACAACACGATGGTCGCCGAGACGTTCCAGGACCATGAGGAGAAGGAAGAGGAGGGCGACGATTCGTGGACGACCGTCGCGCTCGTGTCCGCGGGCCTCAGAATCGGCCTGATGCTTCTCGTCCTGGTGGGCGTGATCCGGCTGAAATGGGCCAATGACAAGAAGAACGACAAGAAGTAGGTGATGGATCCCGAGGTGCCGCTGTGGCGGCCGGGCCGGCCGATCGCCTCCTCTCGGGCCGGGGCGTCGATCCCGCCACGTTCGCCGGGGGACCGCACCCCGGATCACCGAAACCGAACGGTGTTCTCTACCATCTCGGAGTATGGACGTTCCAGAGAGCGGGTCCGCCGAGGCCCTCGACCTGGCCGAGGGTTTCCCGGCGGCCACACATGAGCGGTGGCGCGAACTCGTCGCCGGGGTGCTGCGCAAGAGCGGTGTCGCCGAGGACCGCCTGGAGCGGACGCCCGAATCGGTGCTCGCCACGCACACCCTCGACGGCTTCGACATCGATCCCCTCTACACCTCCACACCGCCGGCGCCCGATCCCGGTTACCCCGGGCTGGCGCCGTTCACCCGCGGGTACCGCCCCGGTGGTGGCATGCCCGGCGGATGGGACATCCGCGCGCGCCACGACGACGCGGACCCGGCCGAGCTGCGCAGGCGTATCCACAACGACCTGATGAACGGCGTCGCCTCGCTGTGGATCGGCGTGGGCGGTGACGGTCTCCCGGTCTCTCGGCTGGGCGAGGCCCTCGCCGACGTCTACCTCGACCTGGCTCCGGTGGTGCTGCGGGCACCCGGTCCCGAGGCCTTCGACGCGGCCCGGGCCCTGCTGGCGGCGCACACCGACGCCGACGTCCCCGACGGTCGGGTCATCTCCCACCTGGGCCTGGACCCGTTCACCACGGCCGCCCTGGCCGGCGAGCGTCCCGAGGTGGCCGACGCCGCACGGTTCGCCGCCGAACGGGCCGCCCACCACCCGCACCTCGGACTGTTCGTCGCCGACGGCACCCTGGTGCACAACGCGGGCGGATCCGACTCCCAGGAGATCGGCGCGGCCATCGCCGCCGGCACCGCCTACCTGCGCGCCCTCGTCGAGGCCGGCCTGGACGTGGCCGACGCCGCCGGGCGGATCGAGTTCCGACTGGCCGCCAACGCCGACCAGTTCGCGGTGATCGCCAAGCTCCGCGCGGTCCGCGCCATGTGGAACCAGGTGCTGGAGGTCTCCGGGCTGCCGGCCGACCGGCGCGCCATGCGTCTGCACGCCACCACCTCGGACGCGATGCTCACCCGCCGCGACCCGCACGTCAACATGCTGCGGACCACGATCGCCTGCTTCGCCGCCGGGGTGGGCGGCGCCGACACCGTCACCGTCGCGCCCTTCGACTCCGCCCTCGGGCTGCCCGACGACTTCGCCCGGCGCATCGCCCGCAACACCCAGTCGCTGCTCATCGAGGAATCGCACCTGGCGCGGGTCATCGACCCCGCCGGCGGCTCCTTCTACGTGGAGTCCCTCACCGGGGACCTGTACCGCGCCGGATGGGGTTTCTTCCAGGAGCTGGAGCGGTCCGGCGGTGTCGCAGAGGCCATCGCCCACGGTGGGCTGCGTGCCGCCGTCGACAAGGTGTGGGAGCGCCGCCGACAGGACCTGGCCACCCGTGCCGCACCGCTGACCGGGCTGAGCGAGTTCCCGAACCTGGACGAGACGCCGCTGGTGCGCGAGGTCGACCCCGGTCGGATCGAACCGTCCGCCGACGGCTTCCCGGTACGCCGCTACGGGCAGGACTACGAGGCACTGCGCGACCGTTGCGACGCCCAGGAGACCGAGACCGGCCACCGCCCCACCGCGTTCCTGGCCACGCTGGGTCCGGTGGCGGTGCACACCGCCCGCGCGTCCTTCGCCACCAACCTGCTCGCCGCCGGTGGGATCACCACCGACTCGCCGGGGCCGCTGGAGGACCCGCGCTCCGCGGCGGAGGCCTTCGCCGCCTCCGGCCACCGGGTCGCGGTCATCTGCTCCTCCGACAAGATGTACGCCGAGCACGCCGAAGCGCTGGCACGTGCCCTGAAGGGAGCCGGTGCCCGTCGGGTCCTGCTCGCCGGGGCACCGCGCGACGCCTACCGCGAGGCGGGGGTGGACGTGTTCGCCCACAAGGGCTGTGACGCGGTCGCCCTGCTCTCCGACCTGGTGGACGTCTTCATCACCGATCCGCCCGTCAGCATCACCGACGCCCAGGGGGCGAGCTCATGATCCCCGACTTCTCCGACATCGCACCGGAGCCACCGGCCTTCACCGGGCAGGGGTCTCAGGGCGGCGCCGACTGGCGACGGACCCTGGAGGAGGCGACCGGTAAGGCCGCCGACGCCCTGGAATGGGAGACCCCCGAGGGAATCGGGGTCAAACCGCTCTACACCCCCGCCGACCGGGCCGGCCTGGACTTCGTCGATGGGCTGCCGGGCGTCCCGCCGTACCTGCGCGGGCCCTACCCGACCATGTACGTCAACCAGCCGTGGACCATCCGCCAGTACGCCGGGTTCTCCACCGCCCAGGAGTCCAACGCCTTCTACCGGCGCAACCTCGCCGCCGGACAGAAGGGCCTGTCGGTCGCCTTCGACCTGGCCACCCACCGCGGTTACGACTCCGACCACCCTCGGGTCGCCGGCGACGTCGGCATGGCCGGGGTGGCCATCGACTCCATCTACGACATGCGCCAACTGTTCGACGGCATCCCGTTGGACAAGATGAGCGTCTCCATGACCATGAACGGTGCGGTGCTGCCCATCCTGGCGCTGTACATCGTCGCCGCCGAGGAACAGGGTGTGCCACCCGAGAAGCTGTCGGGGACCATCCAGAACGACATCCTCAAGGAGTTCATGGTCCGCAACACCTACATCTACCCGCCGACGCCGTCGATGCGGATCATCTCCGACATCTTCGCCTACAGCTCCCAACGGATGCCGCGGTTCAACTCCATCTCGATCTCCGGCTACCACATGCAGGAGGCCGGGGCCACGGCCGACCTGGAGCTGGCCTACACGCTCGCCGACGGGGTGGAGTACATTCGCGCCGGTCAGCGCTCCGGTCTGGACGTGGACGCGTTCGCACCGCGGCTGTCGTTCTTCTGGGCGATCGGCATGAACTTCTTCATGGAGGTGGCCAAGCTGCGCGCCGCCCGCCTGCTGTGGGCGCGTCTGGTCAAGGACCTCGGCGGGACCAAGGACAAGTCGTTGAGCCTGCGCACCCACTCGCAGACCTCGGGCTGGTCGCTCACCGCGCAGGACGTGTTCAACAACGTGGCCCGCACCTGTGTGGAGGCGATGGCCGCGACCCAGGGACACACCCAGTCACTGCACACCAACGCCCTGGACGAGGCGCTGGCCCTGCCCACCGACTTCTCCGCGCGCATCGCCCGCAACACCCAGCTGTTGCTGCAGCAGGAGTCCGGAACCACTCGGGTGGTCGACCCCTGGGGCGGCAGCTACTACGTGGAGAGCCTGACCCACCAGCTCGCGACCAAGGCCTGGGCGCACATCGAAGAGGTCGAGAAGGCCGGTGGAATGGCCGCCGCGATCGATGCCGGCCTGCCCAAGATGCGCATCGAGGAAGCGGCCGCGCGCACCCAGGCGCGTATCGACTCGGGCCGTCAGCCGGTGATCGGCGTCAACAAGTACCGGCCCGACACCGCCGACGAGATCGAGGTGCTCAAGGTCGACAACACCCGCGTGCGCGCCGAACAGCTGGAGAAGCTGCGCCGCTTGCGCGCGGAACGCGACGACGACGAGGTGCGCGCCGCGCTGGACGCGCTGACCGAGGCCGCCGGACGCGAGTCCAAGGCGGACGAGAACCTCACCGACAACCTCTTGGCCGCCGCGGTGAACGCCGCCCGCGCCAAGGCCACCGTGGGGGAGATCTCCGACGCGATGGAGAGGGTCTTCAACCGTCACTCCGGTCAGATCCGTACCATCCAGGGTGTGTACAAGGACGAGGCGGCCGGCAGCACCGACGCGGCCGGGCTGATGGACCGGGTGACGGCGCGCGTCGACGGGTTCGCCGAGGAGGAGGGGCGTCGTCCCCGCATCCTGGTGGCGAAGATGGGCCAGGACGGTCACGACCGCGGTCAGAAGGTCATCGCGACCGCCTTCGCCGACCTCGGCTTCGACGTCGACGTGGGCCCGCTGTTCCAGACCCCGGGTGAGGTCGCCGCCCAGGCCGTGGAGGCCGACGTGCACGTGGTCGGGGTGTCCTCCCTCGCGGCGGGGCACCTGACCCTGGTTCCGGCGCTGCGCGAGGAACTGGCGGCGCTCGACCGCTCGGACATCATGATCGTGGTCGGCGGGGTCATCCCCCCGGGTGACTTCGAGGAGCTGCGCGAGGCGGGAGCGTCGGCGATCTTCCCGCCGGGCACGGTGATCGCCGAAGCCGCCATCGACCTGCTCGACGAACTCGAACAACGTCTGGGAACGGACCTGGAAGGGGAGTGACCGTGACGGCGCGCAGGAGTCGTTCGGTGGACGTGGACGCCCTGGCCGAGGGGGTCCTGGCCGGACACCGGCCGACCCTGGCCCGGGCGATCACCCTGGTGGAATCGCGCCGTCGTGACCACGCGCGCTCCGCCCAGGAGTTGTTGGTGCGGTTGCTGCCGCACACCGGTAAGGCGCATCGGGTGGGGATCACCGGGGTGCCCGGGGTGGGCAAATCGACCTTCATCGACGCGCTCGGCGGCCGGTTGACCTCGAACGGGCATCGGGTGGCCGTGCTGGCAGTGGACCCCTCGTCCACCCGGACCGGTGGCAGCATCCTCGGTGACAAGACCCGGATGTCCGAGCTGGCGGTCGACCCGAACGCGTTCATCCGTCCCTCGCCCACGGCCGGAACCCTCGGTGGGGTGGCCCGGGCGACCCGGGAGACCATGCTGCTGATGGAGGCGGCCGGGTTCGACGTGGTCCTGGTCGAGACGGTGGGTGTCGGGCAGTCCGAGGTCACCGTCGCGGCGATGGTGGACTGCTTCCTCTTCCTCACCCTGGCGCGCACCGGTGACCAGCTCCAGGGCATCAAGAAGGGCGTCCTGGAACTGGTGGACGTCGTGGCGGTGAACAAGGCCGACGGGCCGCACGCCGACGACGCCCGCAAGGCCGCCCGGGAGCTCTCCAGGGCCCTGCGGCTGCTCCAGCCCGTCCACCCGGAGTGGCGTCCGCCCGTGTTGACCTGTAGCGGCCTGACCGGCGAGGGGCTGGACCGGGTGTGGGAGACCGTGCTCGAACACCGGTCCGTGCTGGAGAGCGACGGTGCCCTGGCCGAGCGTCGCAGCGCCCAGGGCGTCAGTTGGATGTGGGACCAGGTTCGGGATCAGTTGATGGACACCTTCCTGCGCGACCGGGAAGTGTCGGATCTCATCCCGGGCATGGAGGCGGGGGTGCGCTCGGGGGAGACCACGCCCACCCTGGCCGCCCGCACCCTGCTGGAGTCCTTCACGCAGCGTGATGGCGTCCGAGAGGCGGGTACGGAACGTGACCGGTCCGAAGAGGACGTCGAAGCCCTCCGGGGAGCAGCCGACGACACCGGTTCCGATGTCGTGAAATAACCCAGTGTCAACGGTCGAAAACCGGACACTGGAACGAGGTTCTCGCCCATGAGGCGAAAATTTCTTGCCCGATGCCATTCCCGTCGCGGCGGTTCGCTTATACCGTGTGTGTCCAACGACCGACCAGATCGCTCGGGCACGAGGGAACCCTCCGCACCGGATCGGCTCTGTGGGAGTGGAGCCGGGCCCGGTGGTCGTACCCGGTCGGGCTGCGTATGGTTAAGCGAGGGACCCCTCACCATCTGAACGTGGGGCCGGGAGGAGTGAACGTGCACAGGCTCGGACTGAGCACGCGGGTCGAAAGCCGCAGCGTGATCGTCGCGATCGAGGGAGAGCTCGACATCGCGACCGCCGCAGACCTCCAGGAACACATCGGGGCCACGATCGAGGACCACGGTCCGTGGCTCATCCTGGACCTGTCCGCGCTGGACTTCATGGACTCCAGCGGGCTGAACGTCATCATCAACGCCTACCGGACCGTTCGTGAGCAGAACGGTTCACTGTCGTTGGCCGCTCTGAACGAACGAGTCACCAAGGTCGTCCGCTTGGTCGGCCTGCATCGTCAGGTACCGGTCCACCAGACCGTCGCCACCGCGATCGCGGCGATGGAGGCCCTGGAGGCCAAACGGCAGGCCGGCTAGCCGCCACTCGAACCCGTCGAGGCCCCGTGGTCGCCACCTCGGGGCCACCACGGCCCTCCAACGGTCGGTCACGCGCGCCCTCGGGGCCATGTCCGCTCCTTTGCACGGTTCTATATAGAGCCTGATGTAATAGATGTACATCTGGTACATTGAATGCATGAGTGAATCTGTCACCGCGACTATGTCCGAAGTGCGACGTCACTTCGCTGACGCCATCGAGCGGGCACGTCATGAGCACACTCCGACCTTCGTCACACAGCGGGGCAAGGTCACGGCTGCCATCGTCGATGCGGACGAGTATCGGCGTCTCCTCCGGCTCGAACAAGCTGCGGAGGACGAGTGGCTGAACCGTCTTGCCGACGAGTCTGAGCGGGAAGGGCGTGAGCACACCATCACCCTGGAGGAGATGGCGCGCGAACTTGCTCAAGGTCCGGAGTGAACCGGTACGTCACTCGGTTCACTACCGCTGCCAAGCGCAGAATGCGCCGTATACCCAAGGACGAAGCGGTTCGGGTCCTGCGCAAGTTGTCAGAGCTACAGGACGCTCTGGAAGCCGGTGACACCAGTGCCCTGGATATCAAACCCTTGACTGGTCAGCATGGTCGCTGGCGATTGAGGATCGGGGATTACCGTGCTGTCTACACGCTGGACAAGGAGGATGATGGGCAGCCGGTCGTGTGTGTCCTGGTCATCGCCGTTGGGGATCGACGGGACATCTACGGGCAGGGCTTTTGAGCGATATCTGATCGGCAGGAGAATGAAGAAGGCATATGGGCCCGCCACCGATCGATCGGTGGCGGGCTCACACGGAGGTACGGAACGGCTCAGCGCACGCCGAGCAGGTGCTCCAGGGCCAGTTGGTCCAGGCGCTCGAAGTGATAGCCGCGCCGGCCCACCTCATCCAGGTCCAGGTCCTCCTTGAGAAGGTCGGCGACGCTCTCACCGGGGGACAGGGTGGACTCGGACAGTTCCGGCACCCGGGCCTCGGCCAGGGCGACGGCCACCGCCGGATCGGCGCGGAACGCCGCGGCCTTGTCCTTGAGGATCAGGTAGTTGCGCATGCACGCGGCGGCGGACTCCCACACCCCGGACATGTCCTCGGTCCTCGGCGGCTTGAAGTCGAAGTGCTTGGGGCCCGCGTAACCGGCCCGCTCCAACAGGTCGACCAGGAAGAACGACTCCTTCAGGTCGCCCGCGCCGAAGCGCAGGTCCTGGTCGTACTTCACGCCCCGCTGACCGTTGAGGTCGATGTGGAACAGCTTGTCCGCCCACAGTGCCTGGGCGACGCCGTGTACGAAGTTGAGTCCGGCCATCTGCTCGTGGCCGACCTCGGGGTTGACCCCCACCATCTCGGAGTGTTCGAGGCTGCTGATGAACGCCAAGGCGTGGCCGACCGTGGGCAGCAGGACGTCGCCACGCGGCTCGTTCGGCTTGGGCTCGATGGCGAAACGCAGGTCGTAGCCCTGATCGCGCACGTACGAGCACAGCAGGTCGAAGGCCTCTCGGAGACGGTCGAGGGCGGAGTGGTCGTCCTTGCCGGCCTCGGACTCGGCGCCGTCCATGCCGCCCCAGCACACGTAGGTCCGCGCACCGAGTGAGGCGGCCAGGTCGATGTTGCGGATGACCTTGCGCAGCGCGTATCGACGTACGTCGCGGCTGTTGGAGGTGAAGCCGCCATCCCGGAACACCGGGTGGGAGAACAGGTTGGTGGTCGCCATCGGCACGGTCATCCCGGTCTCCTCCAGGGCCGCGGTGAACCGGGCGACGATCGCGTCGCGTTCCGCGGTGGTGCTGCCGCGCGGAATGAGGTCGTCGTCGTGGAAGGTGATGCCGTGCGCGCCGAGTTCGGCCAGGCGGCGGACCGCCTCCACGGGGTCGAGCGGGGGGCGGACGGCGTCACCGAAGGTGTTGACGCCCTGCCATCCCACGGTCCACAGACCGAAGGTGAAGTTGTCCTCTGGGGTGGGCTGGTGATCGGACATGGCTGCGCTCCTGGGGGGTGTCGGTCCGAGGCCGGACGCGATCAGTTTGTCTAGAGTCACAACTAATTGTCAACGGGGCAGCGGAAGGTCTCCCGTCTCCAGGGAGTGGATCATCACCGCGGCGCCACCCCGGGCCGCCGCGCTCATCCCCAGATCCGAAGGCTCCACTCGACAACCGCCCGCGTCGGGGGCGAAGGACCGCGCCAACGCGGCCTCTCGACACCGTGGGAGCAACCACGGCGCCAGCGGTACGAAGTAGCCGCCCAACACCACCGCGCCCGGGTTGACCACGTTGACCAGCACGGCCACCGCACGGCCCAGCCATTCGCCCGCCCGCTCCAACGCGCCCAGAGTGGTGGGATCACCCGCCTCGGCGCGCTCCACCGTCGACGCGACCAGACCGGCGACGTCGCCCCCCGAAGAGCCGGGCAGCGCTTCGCGCAGGATCGCCCCCACACCGGCGAGAGCCTCCAGACAACCCCGCCGACCACAGGAGCACTCCGGGCCGTTCGGCTCCAGTTCCAGGTGCCCGACCTCCCCGGCCCACCCACCGGAACCGCGCACCAGCTCACCGCCGGTCAGCACACCCGCGCCGATGCCGACCTCACCGGTCAGGTACACCAGGTCCGGGATGCCCGCGCACGGACCGAACCGGAACTCGGCCATCGCGCCGAGGTCGGCGTCGTTGTCCACCAACACCGGAACCCCGTCCAGGGAACCCCGGACCAGGTCCCCCAGTGGTACGTCCCGCCACCCCAGGTTCGGCGCCCGGGTCACCACCCCCGACGGCACGTCGATCAAGCCTGGAACGGCGACGCTCACCCCCACCAGGCGGCGTCCCCGTAACGCGGGATCCCCCGCGACCTCCCGCAGCGCCTCGGAGATCCTCCGAGCGCACTTCTCTGCCCCCTCGGCCCGGGCGTCCAAGGGGACGTGGCGTTCCACCAGTCCGCGGTTCAACAGGTCCACCGCCACCACCGAGAGGTAGTCGACGTTGACCTCCAGCCCCACCGCCGCCACCGACCGGTCGTCCAAGGCGAGCAGTACCCCGGGCCGGCCCACCCTGCGCTGAGAGGTCTCCCCGGTCTCCCTGACCAGCCCACGCTCCATCAGGTCGGCGACCAGGCTGGAGACGGTGGTCTTGTTCAGACCGGTGTTCGCCGCGACGGCCGCCCGAGAACACGGAGCCGACTCCCGCACGGTCCCCAACACCGACCGCAGGTTGGTCTCCCGGACGGTCTGGAAGCTGACCCTCTCCAACAGGACCTCCTGGAAAACCCGTTGCCCGTGCCAGGGCCCGCTGCTTGGATTCCCATCATGCTGCCTCCCGACCCCTTCCGCGAACAGCCCACCCTCCACGGACGCGGAGTGCGGCTCGTCCCGCTCGGTGCCGAGAACGCCGACGACTTCGTTCCGGCGATCCTCGACCTCGATCCGCGGGTGCGTCGTCTCACCGGCACCCACCGGATCTTCACCGAGGAAGAACTGCGTGCCTTCGCCGCGAGCCGCCCGGACCACCACGACCGGGCCGACTGGCTCATCTACGCCGACGACACCTGTGTCGGGGACTGCGCCCTGATCGACTTCGACCCGGACAACGCCGGGGTGGGCTACCGGATCGCCCTGCACAGCATGGATTTCACCGGTCGGGGTCATGGCACGGCCGCCACCGACGCCGTCCTGAAGTACGCCTTCGAGACCGTGGGGCTCCACCGGGTGGCGCTGGAGGTGTTCGACTTCAACACCAACGCGCGGCGTTCCTACGAGAAGTCCGGGTTCGTCCGTGAAGGGGTGTGGCGCAAGCAGCTGCGTTGGGACGGCGAATGGCACGACGCGGTATTGATGTCGATCCTCGACGAGGAGTACGCGCTACGGTCGGAGGATGCCGGTCCCTGACTTCCTCAAGCGCCTGCGCGAACACGTCGGCCACGATCTGCTGCCCCTGGTCGGGGTGACCGCGGTGGTGCTCGACCAGGACAAGGTCCTCCTGCACCGACGTTCCGACGACGGTCGCTGGGCCACCCCGGGCGGGATCCTGGAACCGGGCGAACAGCCGGCGCCGGCCGTGGTCCGTGAGGTGTGGGAGGAGACCGGAGTGCGCATCGAGGTGGAGCGCCTGGTCACCGTGATCACCCAGGAACCGCACACCTACCCCAACGGCGACCAGGTGCAGTTCCTCGATCTGGCCTTCCGCTGCCGACCCGTCGGCGGTGAGGCCCGCGCGGACGACGACGAGAGCCTGGAGGTCGGCTGGTTCGCCCAGGAGGAACTACCGCCCATGGCCGACCGCATCCTGGAACGCATCCACAAGGCCCGCCATCCCGAGGGCACGCCCTACTACCTCCGGTGAGCCCCGGCGAGACCGCGAGGCCCGACGCGCGGGGGAGCGGTCGGACCGTCCCGGTCTCACAGGAGAACGCGTCCTCTGCGGCTGCGGTCCCGGAGCGCGGCCATCCGCCGGACGTTGCCCGGCCGCCGCGACAGCAAGTGGTACACGAACAACGAGGGGTCCCGGTCGACCGACGCCCGAGCGGCCATCTCACCCAGGTTCACCCGCGTGTACAGATTCGATCCACCCGCGAACAGCCGTACCGCCGAAGCGCCCTCGGGCACGTGCGCCAGACCGTGGTCGTCCGCTGTGTACTCCCGCGTGCGAGCCAACGACGAGCCCAGTCCCGGGACGAGTTCGGCCCCCAGGATCGCGAGGCGCTGCCAGTAGCCGGTGTGCCCGGAGGTGATGTGCCCGATCTGGTGGGCCACCAGGAACGCCATCGCGTCGGGGTCGCGCGGCCGGCCGGAACCATCGAGCAGGGCACCGGGAAGCACCAGGTACCTGCGCAGCCCGTGCCCGGAGGCGTCGGTGCGCGCTGACGCCTCCCCGCGCCGCACGTACGCCTCTGGAGCCTTGGGCGCCCCCATCTCCCGGGCGAGGGAGACCACCACGCGGTACACCTCGGGGAACTGGGTGGGGGAGACACGCACCGACTCCGCGCGTTCACGGGCGTACCTCAGACCGCTCGCCCACCAGCACACCAACGGCACCGCCCCCAAGGCCGTAACGGCCCACGGGAGCGACCAGATCGACCACAGCAGATGGAACAGGGCGCTCATGATCGCCACCGACACCACCGTGCACAGGGCGAACAGCGGCCGTTCCCAGGGGTGCCGGGGGGACAGCACCACGTGGTCCTCGGAATCCTCGGCGCACAGTTCGGGCGCATGATCGTTGAGGAAGGTCGGCCGTGGTGTGTGGTGGGTCCTGGACATGGTGGCGCGACCGGGGACCGTGTGGACCGAGCAGGCCGGGGCGGGCGCTCCGGGCGGCGTGGCGTGTTGCATGCTGCTCCCCTCAAGCCGCCGTGGACACGGGTTCACTGTTCCCGGAGCCGCCGGCGGCGTGGGATGACTACTCCCTGTACTCGAATATTACGTTCCGCTTCCCTGGACGTGGTGTGTCGCTGACGGCGTGTTCCCGCGCGGGTGTCGCAGGGCGCTCGTCAGTGGTGCTCGTACAGGCGCAGTTCGTCGGCGAGGACGTCCAGGAAACGGTCGACCTGGGCGGGGTCGTAGCCCGGCCTGGCCCGAGTGGTGGCGAACTGGGCCCGTTCCACCTCGCCCGACGTGAGAGTGGCTCGGTCCTGACGACCCTGGAGCAGCACACCCAGCGTGTACTCGGCGCGGTCCAGGAAATCGTCGACCTCCTGCTCGTTGTATCCCGTGGTCAGCCTGGTGGTGGCGAAACGCTGGTTGCGAATGTCGTCCGGGGTCATCCGGGGGCCGGTCGGCACCGGCCGACCGGTCGGGGGCTGGGGGGTCGGTGGCCCTCCGGCACGGGGGTCACCCGCTCCGGGCCTGCCGACAGCGGGACCGCCCACCCCGGGACGTCCGGGCGCCGCGGTGGGGGATCGTCTCGGATCACCCTGGGTCGGATGCGGTGGCAGCGGCGGGGGCGCCGGCTGGCCCAACCCACGCCCGGCGAGGTCGGCGATCACGGTGTCGAGAAAGTCGTCCACCTCGTCCTCGCGGTACCCGGGACTCATCCGGGTGGTGCGGAAGCGAGAGTTGCGGATCTCCTCGGCGGTGATCAGAGGCCCCTTGCGCGGCCCGCCCTCCAAGGCGACCAGGGTCGCCTCGATCCGATCGAGGAGCGCGTCGACGTCCTCCTCGTTGTAGCCCGGGCGCAGGCGCACCGTGTGGAACTTCTTGTTGCGGATGTCCGCCGGTGTCAGAGGCATGGTCCCCATTGTGCAGTTCATGCGGGTCGAAGGGGCCGAGTCAGGGGCCCGCGGGTGGTCGGTTGCCGTCCTGTCGGCCATCCGGTCGACCTTCGAGTCGGTCGGCGAGCAGGTCAAGGTAGTCCAGCACTTGGCCGCGGTCCAGCCCCCGCAACACCACGTCGAACTCGGGAGCGCGCAAGAGTTCTCGCAGTCGCTCGGCGGAGATCGTGACCGACTCGGGTGAGACGAGGGCGCGTAGACCCAGTTCGATGAGGTCGGCGACCTGGGTGCGGTCGAACCCGCGCAGGACGAGGTCGAACTCGGGTTCGGGGAGGGCCGTGGCCGGGGGATTCATGGACCGCATTATGCCGAGATGGAGTGGCCCGCGCCATGCCGTCCGGTGTTTCTGGCCGAGTGTGGACGTAAGTCCCGTTCCGTGCAGAAGGTCGGGTAACGACGTGGCCGAGCGGCCGGCGGGGTGACGCGAGACACCGGAAAGGCGGTGAACCACCGGCGCCCGCGGCGGGCCCTTCTATGGAAGACGCTCGTGTCGGCGAACGGTTCACACGATTCTCGAAGAATCACGGAATTCGTCGAACTCCGTCACGAATGGTGATTGTCGATCGTCATCGTGTCCTTTCTGAAACCCGGTTCCGTGATCGCCTGTCCGTCGCTTGTGTATTGTTCTTGTCAAGCAGGCGAGCATGAAGAAAACGGCTTTTCCGGCCCTGGCTTTCGCGGGTCGTAGTCGATCCCGTGCTTCGTTGCGCCAGGTCAAGGGCTTCTGTGTGCCCTGTCCGATCCCCCATATCCGACCCTGGTCGAAGCCTCTGCGAGGTTTCCCGCGCGTTGTTTTTCCGCGGTGGAAATCCCGACCAGGCCAGGCCCGATCCCCCTCGGGCCAGGACGATCCGAAAAGGATTGATCTTGAAGAACGCTCGTTTCAGTGCTCGACGTGTGCTTCAGGGCGGCGCGGCCTTCGCCGCTCTCGGCGCTCTCGGTATCGCTACCGCGATGCCGGCCTACGCGGACACCTACGGCTGGGGATACGCCTCCGCCGTCGGCGGTGACGGTGTCTCGGAAACGTACGTCACCCAGGACCAGACGGTCTCCAACTCCTTCTCCAGCGGTATCGGCGGCTGGCTGACCGTCGACGGCACCACCACCGCCACGGTCGACGCCGAGGGCGCCAGTGCCACCACGGTCGTCGACTCGGCCCGCATCCTCATCACCCTCGACGACCTTGAGGACATCCTCGACCCCGAGGCGGACGACGAGGAGGAAGAGGAAGAGGAGACCGACGAGGACGACTCCGAGGACGACGGCGAGGCCGACGAGACGGACGAGGACGGCGAGACCGACGGCTCCGAGGACGCCGAGCCCGTCGAGGGTGGCCAGGACGGCGACGACGGCTCTTCGCAGGACTCCGAGGACCTGCCCTCGGAGGGTGCCGAACCCGGTGGCGACACCGAGGTTCCCGCCCCGGGCGCCGACCCCGAGCCGTCGCCGAGCCCCGAGCCCTCGCCGACCCCCGAGGCCGACGCCGGTAGCGCCGCCGACACGGTGGACACGACCGCCGACGACGCGGCCGACGAGGTCATCGAGCTGAACGAGGAGAACTCCGAGCTCGTCGATGGTGGCGACACCGTCTTCATCGAGGCCACCGTCACCGGTGCCACAGTGAGCACTTCCCAGAGCTGGGACGGCGACGTCTCCCACCACGCGTTCGAGGGGAACCTGTCCGTGCCGGACGAGGTCGCCACCCTCGCCAACGGTGAGGAGGTCGTGATCGACCTCGTCCCGGTCGTCGACCAGGGGGTCGCCCAGACCGAGGACGCCGGTTTCCTCTGGAACGACGCCTACACCAACCTCTACCTGGCCTTCTCCGTCGACGGTGAGATCGTGAACGGCTACCCGCTCGCCGAGAGCGCCGCGGGTATCACCACCGGTGCGACCGACGGTGGTGGTGACACCGGTGGCGGCGATGGTGGCGACAAGGACGATGAGGGCGACGACAAGACCCCGCCGAGGGAGCGCGACAAGGACACGCTGCCGGCTTCGGACGTCAAGGACGCCGAGCCGCTGGCCACGACCGGTTCCCCGCTCCTCGGCCTGATCGCCGCGGGTGCCGCGGTCGCCGCCGGTGGTGGCGCCGCCGCCTTCCTCGCCCGCCGTAAGAAGAACAACGCCGAGGTGGACGAGGCCGCGACCGCCGAGAGCTGATCGTTCGCCGCTCGACCATCACGTCGACCGGATCGAGCGGATCGGTTCGCCTGGCGCGTCCCTCGTGGACGTGAGGAGGCTCCGGGGCACACGGTGCCACCGGGGCCTCCTCGGCGTTTCGGCGCCCGAAAGAAGAAGGACCGTCGGCCGCCAGGTCGTCCGTCCTGCCCCCTGGATCTTGCTTCCAGAGGCAAGATCATCCGGGATGAGATCCCATGAGTCACACCGGCAACGTTTCCGGTGGGTCCGCTAGCCGCGCATGAGGTAGGTGGCCAGACCCGTGGCTATGGCGTCGGCGGCGTTCTCCTGCCAGGCGGGGTCGCTCAGGAGTTCCGCGTCCTCGGGGTTGCGCATGTTCCCGGTCTCCAGGAACACCTTCGGCACGGTGGACAGGTTCAGCCCGCCCAGGTCGATGCGTTCGTCCAGCCCCTCATCGGCGAGGTAGTCCGCGTAGGGGATGTCGCTGCCCTCCAGGTACTCGCGTCGCAGGTCCTCGGCGAGCAGGGCGGAGGGCTCCACGATGTCCTCGGTCAACCCGGGCACCTCCCCGGGGGTGATGACGTGGAATCCACGACCGGACTCCGGGCCGCCGTCCGCGTGGATGGACACCACGGCGTCGGCCTCCTCCTCGTTGCCGATCTCGGCTCGCCTGTCGATGCAGGGGCCGACGCTCTCGTTGTCCTCGCGGGTGAGGATCACCTCGACCCCGTCGGCCTCCAACCGCTCCTGGACCAGAAGCGACAGTTCCCAGTTGAACTCGTGTTCGGCGTAACCGTCCGCGGTCTCCGCCCCCACCGTGTCGCAGGCCTTCTCGCCGTTGCCGACGTCGACCTGGCTGTTGATCTCGCTCGGAGCCCGGGCGTTGCCACCGTTGTGTCCGGGGTCGATCACCACCACCCGATCACCCAGCGGGCCATCGTTGTCGGCCGCGCTGTCCCGGCCCTCCGCGGACCCGTCGTCGGCGCCACCGTCGCCCTCCTCCCCGTTCGCGTCCTCGGGGCCCGGCAGAGGCGGGGCGGCCGTGGGATCGCCGTCCGGCGCACCGTCGGCGGGTGCTGAACAGGCCGCGGTCAACAGCACCGCGAATGAGAGCAGGGCCAGGGCACGTACACGGCCCGGGCGCTCTGTTGGTGCGGAGTCGAGCATGCCCACAACCTAGCGGGTCGACGAGACCTGGCCGTACCCCCTCAAAGGTGGACGAACGTTCCATGTCGAAGGTCCGAAACCGGACAAAGTTCAGGATATCGCTATACGAAAAGGTGGCGGAGTTCTGTGGCCTCTTCCCTTTTCTCGGGCGTTTCCTTCCTTGTCGAAACGCCAATGACGCGCTCGACTCGGGAAGGTTTACCGGCCGAATAAAACTTCACCCATTTCTTCGGTGATGATCACGCAGCGCAATGAAATGGTCATCGTGATATGTTCGTGATCTTCTTATGCGTGATTTGATCTTTGTCGGTGAGTAGTCTCCCGAAAGAGAACCGGGAAGTAACACGAAGGTTCACCGGCCACCTGTCCCTCCTTGGCTCCAGGTCGAACCCTTCCGGTTCTCGCAGGTAGAGAGCTTCTGAACGCCCTCGCCCTCCCCCGACCGATCCTGGCTCGCGACTCCGTGTTCCGAGACCTTCCCACCCGCTTTTCGGTGGTGAAACGCGTGGCCAGGCCGACCCGAAACCGGGTCGGACGAATCCGAATGAGGATTGTCTTGCGTAGAACCCACAGCATCACCGCGCGTCGTGTCCTGCAGGGAAGTGCCGCCTTCATCGGTTTCGGCGCCCTGAGTCTGGCCGCCGCCATGCCCGCCCAGGCCGACACCGTTCTGTACGGTTCCGGCACCGCCTCGGTCTATGGCGAGGAGACCTACCTGGAAGGCACTCAGCAGGGTCAGGAGGGTTCGGCCGCGGACAACCACTCCTTCCAGGCCGAGAGCTTCCTGACCATCGACGCCGACACCGAGGTCCGGGTGGACGCAGCGGGCACGCACACCAGCGTCGCGGTCAACAGCGCCCACGCCCGGCTGACGCTGGAGGACGTCCTGGACATCATGAGCGAGGCGGACACCGAACTGCTGGCCTCCGAAGGCGACGTGACCACCTTCTCTGAGGACGACGCCGTCGAGACCTTCGAGGACCAGGACCTCCTCATCGACGTCGAGTTCAACGACGCCACCATCTCCGTCACCAAGAACTGGGACGGCACCCACACCACCGACTTCTCCCCGGGCACCGTCCAGGAGAACGTCAATGAGCTGGGCATCGACATCACCGTCCTCAACGAGGAGGGCGAGGGCGAGTTCGACGACCGGTACGCGGAGGACGTCGTCTGGGACGGTGCCTTCAACATCCTCTACGCCGAGTTCGACGCCGGTGTCCTGGGCGGGATCGACTTCTACCTGGCGGAGGCCGTCGCGGCCACCACCGACGGAGACCTCGGTGGCGACGACGATGACGACGACAACGGCGGTGGCGACGACGGCGGCGAGGACGGCGGGGATGACGACGGCGACGGTGACGAAGGTGACGGTGACGAAGGTGATGGTGACGAGGGCGGCAGCGGCGGCGAAGGAGACGACGGGAAGGACGACGGCAAGGAGCACCCCGGGGACGGTGACAAGAGCGACGGTGAGCAGGGCAAGGACGAGGACCTGGCCCGCACCGGCGCGCCCATCGCGGCCCTGATCGGCGCCGGTGTCGCGCTCGCCACCGGTGGTGGCGCCGCCGCCTACCTGGCCCGTCGCCGGAAGAGGAACGGTGACACGGGCTAGGAGACCGATGAGGGCTGAGTGAGATCCGTCGCCCCGGCCGGTTCCACCGACTGATGGTGGGATGGTCCTGAGGGCCCTGGGAACCCCGTGGTTCCCAGGGTCCTTCCTTGCGCTCGAAGGCCCGCCGAACCCGGCCCGTGATCGCTCCGCGTCCACCGACGGTCACCCCATGGTCATGGCATCGTCGTCGGCGGAACGGTTTCCGTTTCGTGATCCAGGGACTAGGCTCGCGGTGTGGACCGCCATGCGCACAGGTGTTCCATCCGACCCGCTTCCACCCGATCGCCCACCCAGACCGGTTCGAGACCCTCCTCGGATCTTCACGAAACACCGCGCCCGGCCACCAGGTCGGCACGTGTCCCCGGTTCCGGTGCATCGTCGCCGGGGCGGCGCCGACCCTCGGGTCGGGCATCCCCCAGATACAACAGGAGTGTTGTGGTGACTCCCGCCGTACCGTCCGCCCGCCGACTGATCGCCGGCGGAACGCTGTTCGTGGCGCTGGGCGCGTTTGGTGTGGCCTCCGCGGCCCCGGCCTCCGCGAGTCCGCTGGTCTGGGCCAGTTCACAGGCCTGGGTGGCCGATGGCGATCTGGTCACCGGGTACTCCACCGCGATCAGTTTCGGCGGGGAACGCCAGGACGAGTCCACGGCGGATCCCCTCCTCGGCCCGTTGGCCGGGTACGCGCGGGTCCAGGGCGAGAGCCGGACCACGGTGGCGGACGGGACCGGCGCGAGCTCACAGGCGAGTGTGGATCGGGCCCGGGTCCGACTCGGGGTGGAGGATCTGGTCGACCTCGGCATGATCGACCTGCCCGACGGTGTGGAGGAGCCTTCCCCGAGCCCTTCGGACGGTTCCGAGGGTGGGTCCCCGGCCCCGCGGGACGACCCGGCGGAGAACGAGAACGACGGCTCGCGGACTCCACCCGATCGGGATCGGCAGCAGGCCGACGAACCCACCCCGGACACACCCTTCGAGGAGCCTTCTCCCTCGCCCGGCGAGTCCCCGACCCCTGAGGACGTGGTGATCCTCGGCGAGGATGGGTCCGAGAACGTCTCCACCGACGGCAACTCGATCGAGTTCACCCTTGAGGACGTGCGGTCCACCGCGGCCGCGGACTACGACGGCCGGACCGAGGCCACCCTGGAGTACGGGGAGTTGACCGCCTTCGGTGCGCCGATCCCCGATTTCGAGGGCGAGTACACCGCCGAGGACACTCTGGAGGTCCTCGACGCCGATGGCGAGACCGCCGAGGAAGTTCCCGTCAGTGTCCGCTTCATCGAGCATGAGAGCGGCTTCGAGGACGACCAGGAGGGGTGGCGGGGCGAAGGTGTCCGCTCCGCCCTGACCGTGTGGGTCCAGGTGGGAGACCCCGCCGCCGAGAACGGGTTCGCGGTCGACTTCGCGGACGCGTGGGCGATCGGTTCCACCCACACGACCGAGCTGGAGAGCGATGATGAGGGCGGCGAACGCGCGGAGCGCGGCGAGCGCGGGGAGAAGCCCGAGGAGGAGGCGGCGGCTCCGAGCCGTCGACTCCTCGCGACGACCGGAAGTTCGATCGCCGCGTTGATCACCGCCGCGGTGGTCGCGGTGGGTGGTGGCGCGGCCGCGACCTTCCTGGCCCGCAAGCGCACCACGGCGATGGACGATCGTATCGAGGACTGATCCGACCGGTGTTCCGGTCGAACTCGGGGACCCGTTCCGGACAGCGTGGGCGAGGGTGAGGGTCCAGGTCGTCCCTGGTCAGGTTCGTCCTGTGCGGCCCGCCGGCGGGCCTTCGAGCGCATGAGAATGAGCGGGTCACCCCGTCTAGGTGACCCGCCCAGGTACTTCTTGTCCTCAGTGGCCGGAGCCCGTCCGGCCGCTCCCCCCGGAATCGGCACAGACCGGGGAGATCACTCCGTACGCTGGCTCGGGATACCGGCCAACAGAGCGCGGACCTCGGTTTCGCGGTAGCGGCGGTGGCCGCCCAGGGTGCGGATCGAGGTCAGCTTGCCCGCCTTGGCCCAGCGTGTCACGGTCTTGGGGTCCACGCGGAACATGGTGGCAACCTCGGCGGGGGTCAACAGGGGTTCCGCCTCGGGCGTGCGAGTTGACATGTGTACGGCCTCTCCTCCTGGATCTGTGTGCCGATCCTTGAGCCTTTTTCCTGGCACTTGGCCCGGATGTCCAGTATGTCGTCTAAGTCCATACTGGCATCACCCGAGGTGATTGCGCGACCACTCCAAGCAACTTTGCACGTGGGAGGCCCTTGAAAGCCGCCCGTGATCGCGTCACGCTAAGTGATTCTAGCGACACGTTTAGTGGCATGTGGCGTATTCGGTCAAAACTTCGTTCTCAGGCCTCGTTTTTCTCGATCCGGAGTGCCCGAAGTGCTAGGGCAGACCTGACCGAAACCCGGATGCCGAGCTCGGGGGAGAGGGCGGAGCCCTTGATCGGTCGCCTTCTGGAAGGAGATGGGCGGTTTCGCGCCTCAAGTGCTCGTCCGCTTCGGCCAATGGGTCGGGTTACGCGGATTCGCGGTGTGGCAAGGGTTTCTCGATTACTCAGAGTGCACTCGGTAACCGACTCACTACAGTCTACGTCGATCCCTATCGGGCGTTATGCCCAGTTTCACTACCCTTGATGTCGTGGGCGAATGGAACCGGGTTCCACAACGCCGTCACGTGCGGAAAGAGGTTCGGTGCGGGGCGAGAAACCTGGTGTACCAGGTTGTGCTTCGGCGTGGCGTTCCACCGTTTCCGGCCTGGGATGACGACAACACCGTCATGGCCGTCCACGAAAACCTGATGGGTCCATGACCCTCAGTTGGCGTGCTCCAGGGCGCGCACAGACTTCCAACGTCGGGTGATGCGTTGGCGCAGTTCCACTACGCGGCCCCCGTCGCCCTTGGACAAGGCCTCGATCGCGTCGGAGATCTCCGCCACCGAGTGATCCTCGCTCAGGTGGTCGTCGCTGAGCAGATGCGGCAGCCCCCCGTAGTCCAGTTCCAGTAGGGAGTCGGGATGGGCGACCGCCTCCAACCAGTCCACGAGCCGTTCGGTCGACCCCGAGACCGCGTGTTCGCCGATGTTCTCCCGCAGGATCGTCACCGTGTGCTCCAACCGCCGCCGGGCCTGCGAGGTGTGCGTCAGATACAGCAACGTCCTGGTGGTGTCGGCCGACAGCACCAGGCAACGCTCCTGGTGTTCGAAGGGCACGAACCACGGCACCGGTATCGTCCACGTGCTCGACAGGATGAACGGCCTGGTCTGCGCTCCAGACTCGCGCCACTGCCGGTAGCCGGTCTCCACCCGTGACGCCTCCCGCCTGGGCACGAAGGCCTCGACGAGGGGCTTGGGCATGTCCGTGGCGAACTCGTCGAAGGAGCGCCAGCAACGCAGGCGGGTCTGCCAGGGGCACACGTACAACCGCTCGTCCACCCGACGCAGGTAGGCGTCCCCGCTCTCCTGGGCGGGAGCGACGATCGGAGGAGTGCCGATGGTCCGCCCCAGGTTCTCCGCCTGTTCGGCGGCCAGGGCGTTGATCCGCTTGGGCCTGTCCTCGGACGAGGCGTATTCCTCCCAGTACCTTCGGTCACGCGGGGGGAAGGACGCGATCGGTTGGTAGACACGTAGGTACGCGGTGTAGGGCAGCACGATCGCATCGTGGCACAGATCGTTGCCTCTGACACTCACCGTGAGAAACGCCTGACAGGACGGGCTTTCGTGCATACACCACACCCCTCACCCCCGGGTGGCGTAGGCACGGCGCGGTCCGACCAGGTACGGTTGTGTGTGTACGTAAGCTGGCGCCGGCCGTCAGTCGCGTTTGACGGCCATCAGCCTGGTACTGCGGGTTAGTAAGTGATCTGGGGTTCGTCGGAACCCAATCGTTGAGGGGGTCGAGCCAATGGGGCGCGGCCGAGCCAAGGCCAAGCAGCAGAAGGTCGCCCGGAAGCTCAAGTACAGCACCGGCGGGACCGACCTTGATCGGCTGCGGTCGGAGCTGGGTGTCGCTGAGGATGAGGGGTCTCCCTCCGGACCGTCGGGTCCGGACGATCCCTACGTTGAGCCTCACGATGACCTGGTCGACCGTTACGCGGATCTTGCCGATAAGTACTCGGACTCCGACAAGTAGTCACACGTCGCCGAGACTTTCAGGTCGCTCGGAATCAATCGCTGACCTGTAGCGGCCACGGCTTCCCATCGGAAGCCGTCGCGGACAGGTGGATATAGCCGGTGCGAACCACGCAGGTGGTTCGCACCGGCTATATTCGCGTCCGTTTTCCTCACGCTCGCCGGTACTCGCCCGTCAGGGTCGCGAGGCCGGCACCGTTCTTCGCGGCGTTCTTCACGGTGCCCAGACGCCAGGCCGGGACATCCCGTTCGGCGAGCACCTGGAGCGCGCGCTCGGCGTCCGCCTCCGCCACGACCGCCACCATGCCCACACCCATGTTGAAGGTGGCCTCCATGTCCTGGCGGGAGACACCGCCCTTGTCGGCCAGGTAATCGAAGACCGGGAGCGGCGCCCAGGTGGCACGGTCCAGTTCGGCTTCCACACCCTCGGGCAGGGACCGGGACAGGTTGGCCGCCAGACCACCGCCGGTGATGTGCGAGTAGGCGTGCACCTCCACCGCCTCGGTCAACGCCACGCAGTCCTTGGCGTAGACCCGGGTCGGGGTGAGCAGGACCTCGCCCAGCACACCGCCCAGCTCCGGGACCTCGGCGCGCAGGTCCAACCCGGCGGAGTCCACGATGTGACGCACCAGCGAATAGCCGTTGGAGTGCGGACCGGACGAGCCCATCGCGATCACGACGTCGCCTTCGCGGACCCGGTCCGGGCCCAGGATGGCGTCGCCCTCGACCACACCGGTGCCGGCGCCGGCCAGGTCGTACTCGTCGGCCCCCATCGCCCCCGGGTGTTCGGCGGTCTCCCCACCGACCAGCGCGCAGCCCGCCTGGTGACAACCCTCGGCGATCCCGCCGACGATCTCCGCGATGCGCTCCGGCACCACCGCGCCGGTGGCGATGTAGTCGGTCATGAAGAGCGGCTCGGCCCCGCTGACCACCAGGTCGTCGACGACCATCGCGACCAGGTCGATGCCGATGGTGTCGTGCTTGTCCATCTGCTGGGCGAGCATCAGCTTGGTGCCCACGCCGTCGGTGGACGTGGCCAGGACCGGGTCCTTGTACTTGGCCGTGTCCAGGCGGAACAGGCCCGCGAAACCGCTGGCGTCGGTGACCTGCTCGGGTCGGCGCGTACGCGCGACGTGACGCTTCATCAGGTCGACGGCGCGCTCACCGGCGGCGATGTCGACGCCCGCGGCCGCGTACGCGCCCGTCGTCCCTGTGCTGTCGGCTGCCACGCGAGTTCTCCTCGTGTATTCGGATGATCTGCTCGGTTCGTTCCGCCGCCCCTGTCGAGGGCACGCCGAAGGATCCGGCCGGACAGATGAGCGTGCGGTGGGCGCGAGGGCCCGCCGCACGTGACTACTTCTGGTTCGATGCCAGCGTGGAACCCTCGGGGGTGCCGCAGGCCTTCTCCAGCAGGTACTTGCCCTGGGAGTCGGCGTCGACCTGGAGTGGGTACACCCCGTCGAAGCACGCGCGGCACAGTTGGTCCTTGGGCTGCTCGGACGCGGCGATGAGCTCGTCCAGGTCCACATAGGCCAACGAGTCCGCGTTGACGGACTCGGCGATCTCCTCCACCGACAGGTTCGCGGCGATGAGCTCGGCGCGGGTGGCGAAGTCGATGCCGTAGTAGCACGGCCACAGGACGGGTGGACTGGAGATGCGCACGTGCACCTCGGCGGCCCCCGCGTCGCGCAGCATCCGCACCAGGGCACGCTGGGTGTTGCCGCGCACGATCGAGTCGTCCACGACCACCAGACGACGGCCCTCGATGACCTCGCGCAGCGGGTTGAGCTTGAGCCGGATGCCCAACTGGCGCAGGGTCTGGCTGGGCTGGATGAAGGTGCGCCCCACGTAGGAGTTCTTCACCAGCCCCTGGGCGAAGGGGATACCGCTGGCCTCGGCGTAACCGACGGCCGCCGGGGTTCCGGATTCGGGGACCGGGATCACCAGGTCGGCGTCGACCGGGTGCTCCCTGGCGAGCCGGCGACCGACCTCCACCCGGGTGGAGTTGACGTTGCGTCCGGTGATGCTGGTGTCGGGACGGGCCAGGTAGACGTACTCGAAGAGGCAGCCCTTGCGTTGGACCGGGGCGAACCGGCGGGAACGGACCCCTTCGCCGTTGATGATCAGGAGTTCGCCGGGGTCGATCTCCCGGACGAACTCGGCACCGACGATGTCCAGCGCGGCGGTCTCACTGGCCACGACCCAGCCGCCCGCACCGGAGGTCTCGCCCAGACGACCCAGTACGAACGGACGGATGCCCTGGGGATCGCGCGCGGCGTACAGGTTGTTCTCGTCCATGAACACCAGGGAGTAGGCGCCCTTGACCTGGGGGAGCAGATCCATGGCCGCGTCGTCCGGCGACTGGCCGTCCTTGGCCCGGGCCGCCAACAGGTTGGTGAGGATCTCGGTGTCCGTGGTGGCGCCACGACGCTGGTCGGGCAGCATCGCCGCCAGCTCCGCCGTGTTGATCAGATTGCCGTTGTGACCGAGGGCCAGACCTCCCTCGCGTGCCGTGTAGAACGTCGGCTGCGCGTTCTCCCACACCGGCGACCCGGTGGTGGAGTACCGGCAATGACCGATCGCGAGGTGGCCTCTGAGTGAGTCGAGCGTCGCCTCGTTGAAGACCTGGGAGACCAGTCCCATGTCCTTGTAGACGACGATCCGCTCTCCATCGCTGGTGGCGATGCCCGCGGATTCCTGGCCGCGGTGTTGGAGCGCGTAGAGACCGAAGTAGGTGAGTTTGCTGACTTCTTCGCCGGGTGCCCAGACCCCGAAAACGCCGCAGGCGTCCTGCGGGCCGCGTTCGAGCGGATCGAGGTCCATGGAGAGCCGGCCGTCGGAGTACGACACACGCACAGCTTAACGGCTGGTCGACCGTGGCCGATCAACCGGGGTCGAACGTCCCTATTCGTCCGTCCATAGGGGCAGGTGTCCGGACAGGTCGGAACGTACTCCGCCGGCGCGCACGTCGTGACCGTCGACCGCACCCTCCCAATCGACCCGGCCCAGGGCCAACCGCAGCCAGGTGAGCGGGTCGGTCTCGACCACGCCGGGCGGGGTGCCACGGGTGTGCCTGGGGCCCTGGATCACCTGCACGGCCCCGTAGGGCGGCACCCGCACCTCCAGGCTGTGTCCCGGGATTCGGTCGGCCAACACCGCCAGGCTGCACCGTACGGCGGCCTTGAGCAGCGCCCTCGGCGGATCCTCCAGCCGTAGGGCCAACCGCGCGGACGTGGCCACGGCCTCCTCGTCCGAACCGGGGAAGGCGGGTTCGCCCAGGACGGCGAGTTGTTCGTCCAAGGTGGCGCGCAGGCGCCGCACGGAACTCGGGGTGAGCGCGGAAGGCATGCCCGAAGCCTACGGGGGTAAGGACCGATATTCGGATCGCTCGCTCATCGCCCCGGTGAACCAGGGGGGCACTTGTCATGTCGAGGGGTTGCCTCCAAGGTGGACATCGAAGGCGAAGGGGGAGGGATGTGGTCCCATCTCCACATTTCCAGGTGATTCCTGTCTCAACGCACGGCTGGCCGGCGGGAGCCTGGACGCGGTAGCGTCCCGATGCGTCCCGGTGTCGTTGAGATTGGGAGGATTGCGAAGGAACCCATGTCCCATGGCGTTCCTCGCACCGACACAGGCAGATGAACGAGGGGTGACCCGAGCCGGACCCGCCTCCCCCATATAGGGTCCAGCCCGGACGAGTCCCACGCTGTCGCGCTGAAGTAGCTGATCAGCGCACTTAACATCCACCAAGGAAGACCACCGCACCATCGGGAGAACGACGTGCGCCTGCGCTTGCGCCCGCGTGATGACAGTTACTACGAGATGTTCACCGACTCGGCGAACAACCTGGTCATCGGGGCCCGCCTGCTGGTGGAACTGATGAGCGACGGGGCCGACCGGGAAGCCATCACCGAGAAGATGCGTGCCTGTGAGCACGCCGGCGATGACGCCACCCACGCCATCATGCGACGGCTCAACAAGAGTTCGGCACCTCCGCTCCACCGCGAGGACATCTACCGACTCGCCTCCAACCTCGATGACGTCATGGACTCGATGGAGGCCGCCGTCGACCTCATCGGGCTCTACGGCCTCGAACGCCTCCCCAAGGGCATCATCGACCAGATCGAGGTGCTCGAACGAGCCGCCGAACTCACCGCCGAGGCGATGCCGCGGCTGCGGACGATGAAGGACCTGACCCGTTACTGGATCGAGATCAACCAGCTGGAGAACCAGGCCGATCGGATCTACCGCAAGCTCCTCGCCAAGCTCTTCAGCGGTGAGTACGACGCCCTCACCGTGCTCAAGCTCAAGGACGTGATCGAGGAGTTGGAGACCGCCGCCGACGCCTTCGAGCACGTCGCCAACACAGTGGAGACCATCGTCGTCAAGAACGGCTGATCGTATTCTTCGGCTCCTCCGGAGCGTGTTCGGGCGCCCCGAGAAGCAGGGCATGACGGCGCCCGAACGGGAACCCCCGGCGCTCAGGTGGGAGGTTCCGTGTAGGCCTCAAGGGTGATGGCCAGCGCCAACCGGGCGCGGGGGCTGTCCAGGGCCAACGAGGCGACCCCCGCCATCCTGCGCATCCGGTGCCGGACCGTGTTCGGGTGCACCCCGAGTTCCCCGGCGGCCTCGTTCGGGTCGCCCAAGGCGCCCAACCAGGCGCGCAACGTCTCCGTGTACCGGGTGCCGTGCTCGGCGTCGTGCGCGACGAGATCGGCGACCGGACCGTCGGCGGGCCGGCGCCCGGACAACGACGCCATGCGCAGCCGGTGCACCAACACCTCGTCCCAGGACTCGTCGTAGGCCGGTACCGGGCGATCCACGTCGGCGGGCCGGGAGGCGTGCAGCGCGAGGCTCTCGTCGGCCTCACGACGGCTGGACGGCAACCTCGCCAGATCCGCCGGGCCACCGATGCCGGCGTTCACCGTCACGTGTGAGGGCAAACCTCTCGTGGTCGAGTTCAGCCACTCACGGGCGGTCGCCGGATCGGTTCCGCACGGCAACACGGTGTACACGGTGCTGCCGAACACCGTGCTCCGGCCGGGACGGGACCAGCCGAACCCGGTGGTGGCCCGCTCGAACGTCATCAGGGTGGCGGAGTGGCGCTCTTCGGGGGTGTGCGCCTGTAACGCCACCACCCGATGCGCCGTCGCGGCCAAACCCAGCCTTCCCGCCGCCTCCGTGGGATCCATGGCGCCTTCCAGCAGACGGCTCACCAGATCGGACTCCACCTGCCGTTCCAGATCCGCGCTCACCCTGGTGCGCAGCATGTGCAGGGCCACGGTTCGGGCCCCCTCGGCCAGCAGCGCCGAGCGTTCCTCCCCCAGTGGTCGATCGCACACGACCCACAGGGAGCCGAGGAACTCGCGACCCACACGAACGGCCACCGTGGTCCGTCCACCCAGGCCCAGAGCCGGTTCCGGGGGCAGGTGGAGCGGCTCGGAGGAGGACACCAGGTGCGCGGTCACCCCCGTGCGTTCCATGTGGCGTTGGAGCTCGTCCGGCACCCGCCGCCCCAGGATGGTGTCCAACCGGGCCCGGTCCGCATCCGTCTGCCGCTGCGAGTAGGCCAGGAGGCGATAACGCGGGTCCTCGATGGTCACCGGCCCGTCCACCCGCTCCGAGATGGTGTCCGCGAGCGCGGGCAGGTCCGCCGGTCCGCGCCCCGCCTCGGTCTCGCCGCCCTCCAACACCAGCCCGTAGACCACGCCGGCCACCTGTCCCCAGGACACCGACGAGTCCACGACCAACAGGGCCACGCCCCGCTCGCGGGCGTTCGCGGCGGCCTCGGCCCTTCCGTGGTCCTCGACGGACTCAGAGGGGCGCACCAGCACCGCCACGGCACCGGCGCGCTCGGCCAGCTCCACCGCGAGCGAGGGGTCGTCCACGCCCACCGCCAGGAGGATGTCCCCCTCCTCTCGGCCGGGTGAACCGGGGTCATGGAGGGCCACCCCGCGTAGAACAGTGCCCGGGGCGGGGCGCGACCCGACCAACCTGGTTCCATAGGTGCCGAGGATGGTGACCAACCGGTCCAAAAGGACCACAGCGCCCCCTCCGTTGTTCCGAACTGACTTCAGCGTAGGTCGAGATTGTGCGTGTCGGACAAAGGGCGGCTCAAGGTTCCAGGGCACACTTTGGTAACAGAGGGCGAACCGCGCCCTCTTGTCGTCGTGCACAGGGAGAGGCCATGGCCGGGAAGGGCGCGGATGTTCCGCGTACCGTCATCGTCGTCGGCGCTGGGATCGTGGGCCTGTCGACCGCTTGGTTTCTCCAGCGGTACGGGGTCGGGGTCACGGTGGTCGAGCGAGATACGGTCTCTTCCGGTGCCTCGTGGGGGAACGCCGGCTGGATCGCGCCCGGGCTGACCATTCCGCTGAACGACCCGTCGGTCTTCGGCCACGGGGTGCGCGCGGTCCTGGACCCGAAGTCCCCGCTGTCCATCCCGCCGACCACCGACACCGGACTGCTCGGCTTCCTGGCCTCCTTCGCGTTCAACAGCCGCCGCTCCACCTGGGAGCGGGCGCTGACCGGCAACGCCCCGCTCAGCTCCGTGAGCCTGGACGCCTTCACCGAACTCGTCGAGGCGGGCGTGGGCATGCAGGACGGGCCCAAGGTCGAGGACGCGCCGGTCACCGCGCTGTTCAGTAGCGAGAGGCAAGCCGTCCACCTCCTCATGGAGCTGGACCAGATGCGGGCCTCGGGGCTCCCCTTGTCCTACACGGCGCTGGACCAGGAGGCCGTCCGGGCACAGAGCCCGTTCGTCTCGAACAGTGTCCGCGCCGGCGTCCGGATCAACGACCAACGGCACGTTCACCCTGGTCTGTTCACCCACGCGCTCGCCGACGCCGTGCGCTCCCGCGGGGGCAGCATCGTCGAGGGGTTCCGGGTCACCGGGGTGGAGACGAGCCGGGACGGTTTCCGTCTCCGCTCCGCCCATGGTGAGACCGAGACGGCGGACGCCGTGGTGGTCGCCACCGGCGCCTGGCTCGGCCGTCAGGGCCGCCCCTGGGGCGTCACCGTCCCACTGCGGGCCGGTCGCGGATACAGCTTCACCGTGCCGACCGACACACCGGTGCCCGGGCCGCTCTACCTGCCGGAGGCCAGAGTCGCCTGTACGCCACTGGCGGAGGGACTCAGGGTCGCCGGAACCATGGAGTTCCGCGACATCGAGGCCCCGATGTCGGAGGGACGCATCTCGGCGATCGCCTCATCGGCGGAACCATACCTGGCCGGGGTCGACCTGGCCGGTCGCACCGACGAATGGGTGGGGTCGCGCCCGGTCACCGCGGACGGTCTCCCGATCATCGGTGAGACGCGTATCCCCGGCCTGTATGTGGCCGGCGGACACGGCATGTGGGGATTCACCCAGGGCCCGGCCACCGGCCGCATGTTGGCCCGAGCGGTCGCCACGGGCAATCCGCCCGAGGCACTACGCCCCTTCGATCCACTCCGGTGAACGACCATCACGTCCACCGGGCGCCCCGCCGAATCGTCGGCCGGGCGCCCTTCCTCTTCCAAAGGGAGAAACACGATGTCCAACGACAGCCGCGTCTGGATCACTCCGGACGCCCACCGTCGGCTCACCGTGGAGCTGGCGGTCCTCCAGGGCACGGCGGAACCCGCCGAGGCCGAGAGCTTGGGGATCCACCTCGTCGAGGGCCCCGACGCCCGTGAGTCGCGCATCCACAAGATCGAGGAGCTCATCCGGGACGCCGTCATCGGTCAGGCCCCGCCGGACGACGGTGTCGCCGAGCCCGGCATGGTCCTGACCATCCGTTACGCGGACGACCCCGACACGGAGACCTTCCTGCTCGGCGCCCGCGAGGGTGTGTCCGGGGAGGCGATGAGCGTCTACTCGCCGAGCTCACCCCTGGGCCAGGCCCTGATGGGCGCCGCCCGCGGGGAGCAGCGCTCCTACAAGGTCCCCAGCGGCAAGACCGTGAGCGTCACCCTCGTCGAGGCCGTTCCCTACAGCGCCTGACCCGATAGGGCCGCCCGCCGAGGGCGGCCCGACGGAGACCGCCTCCATTCCTTCACCCGGGACGGTCCGTGCGCTTCCTCAATCCACCCGGCCCTCGAAGATCAGGGGAGGGTAGAGACTCCGGCCCTGTTCGTCGATGAACTCCAGGGTCCACTGGAGTGTCGGGTCGTCCTCGTCGGCCCAGCAGTCCTCGTCCCAGCTCCCGGTCTCGTCCGTGGACAGGACCATGGGCGGTTCGAGGGCCGCGCCGAGAAGAGGTGCGGAGGACTCCGTCAGCGGGCTTCCCACCGAACAGCTCGTGAGGACCGAGCCGGTGTGCCGGTCCTCCCCGGTTCCGTTGGTGATCTCCACGCTCCAGGCGTAGTAGTCATCGCCCTCTTCCTCGGATTCCTCCTCCGTGGGCTCTTCGTCCACGGGTTCCTCGCTGATCGGCTCGTCGGTCTCCTCAACCGTCTCCTCGTCCACCGGTTCGTCGGTGGGTTCCTCCCCGAGGAGCTCTTCCTCGGACTCTTCGTTCTCCACGGTCGGTTCGTCGGCGGGTGCCTCGGTGGGCTCCTCTTCGGGGTCCTCCTCCAAGGCGTCGTCCTCGGTCGTTTCCTCAACGGGATCCTCGTCGAGAGGTTCATCCTCTGAGGGGACGTCGTCGGTGGAGGTATCGGAGCGATCCGGCGCCGGTTCGGTCAGACGCTCCACCGAACTCATGGTCACCGTGAAACCGTCCTCGAAGCGGTGGCTCGCTCCGAGGGCCAACATGACGGGCCCATCGGTCGACTCGCCCTCGCTTTCGTCCTCCTGTGGGGGGTCGATCTCCTCCTCGGCGGAGGGTTTCCCAGGCTGACCACCTCGGCCTCCGTCGCCTCCGGAACCGCCCGAGCCGCCGTCTCCACCTGAACCTCCGGAGCCCCCGCCGGCCCCGCTGCCGTCTCCGTCTCCGTCTCCGGAGTCTTCCTCACCGGGGGACTCCGTGGTCCGTTGCTCGTCACCGGAGGTCGTGGCGGGTTCCGAGCCGCAGGCACCTACGGAGACGGTGAGCAGGACCGCTGCCGCAGGGGCCGTCATGGCGATTCGCATGGGATCCCCTCCCTTCAGTGAAGGGGACACTAGGCTTTAAAGCACCATAAACGGGTCAAATGGCCAGGTCTGGACGAAAATCGTCGGCCGAGCAACCGAATCGGCTCGGCTGGATCACAGGCCCCGGATCGGACGATTCGGTTCGGTGGGGTGGGACAACAACGCGACCAGGTACTCGTAGAAGGCCTCGGGGTCGATGTCCTCGACGACCCGGGCGTTGGGCTCCAGCCCGTGCACGCCCCAGGACATCGCCGAGTAGCCGCGGGTCAGCTCCCCGGCGGTCTCCACGTCGACGTGGTAGGGCGAGACCTTCCGGACCAGTTCGGGATGCAGCAGGAGCGCCGCGGTCAGGGAGTCGGGGTGCGTGGTGCCCTCGATGCCCACCGTGCGGTCGAACTCCAGGGTGGCCGCGCACACCCGGGTGAAGAAGGACGCGAGTGGGGTGCCCAGGGCGGCGATCCGATCCAACCGCTCCTGGTCGAACACCGCCCGACGCAGGGTCAGCGGGTCCCAGGGCACCACGGTGACGTCGAATCCCGCGGAGAACACGGACTTGGCCGCCTCGGGATCCACGTAGAAGTTGAACTCGGCGGCGGCCGTGATGTTACCCCGACCGTTGTTGGAACCACCCATGACGTACAACGACTTCACGTTGTCGACGAAGGAGGGGTCCTTCACCAACGCCATGGCGATGTTGGTGAGCGGACCGATCGCCACGATCGACAGCTCACCGGGGTTCTCCGCCGCCATCCGGACCAGGGTGTCCACGGCGTGCTCGGACTCGGTGACCAGACCGGAGACGTCCATGTCCAGCCCACCGGACCCGTCACCGTGCACGTTCTCCGCGCTCACCCACTCGCGCACCAGCGGCCCACGGCACCCCAGGTACACGGGCACCTCGCCGAGTCGCCCGGCCACGTCCAAGGTCAAGAACGCGTTGCGCACCTGCCGTTCGAACCCGACGTTCCCGGCGACCATGGTGATCGCCCGCAGATCCGCCTCGGGGTCGAGCAGCCCGACCAACAACGCCACACAGTCGTCCTGCGCGGTGTCGGTGTCGATGATCAACGGAGTGGCCATGGGGGTCCTTCCACGGGTCGGGCCGGTCCCGCTAGCCGAAGCGACCGGTGATGTAGTTCTCGGTGTCCTTCTTCTCGGGACGGGTGAAGATCTGGTTGGTCTCGCCCATCTCGATCAGCTTGCCGGGCTTGCCGGGCGCCGTGAGGTTGAAGAAGGCGGTCTGGTCGGACACACGCGCGGCCTGCTGCATGTTATGGGTGACGATCACGATCGTGTAATCCTCCTTCATGTTGTGAATGAGGTCCTCGATCGCCAGCGTCGAGATCGGGTCCAGGGCCGAGCACGGCTCGTCCATCAGCAGCACGGACGGCTTGACGGCCGTGGCGCGCGCGATGCACAGGCGCTGCTGCTGACCGCCGGAGAGACCGGCGCCGGGCTTGTCCAGCCGGTCCTTGACCTCCTTCCAGAGGTTGGCGCCGCGCAGCGACTCCTCCACCAGGTCGTCCGCCTCGGACTTGCTCATCCGCTTGTTGTTCAGGCGGGCCCCGGCGATCACGTTGTCGTAGATCGACATAGTGGGGAAGGGGTTGGCCTTCTGGAACACCATGCCGATCTCGCTGCGGACCAACACCGGGTCCACGTCGGGCCCGTAGATGTCCATGTCGTCCAGGAGCACCTTGCCCTCGGCGCGGGCGCCGGGGGTGACCTCGTGCATCCGGTTGAGTGTACGCAGGAAGGTCGACTTGCCACAGCCGGAGGAGCCGATGAAGGCCGTCACCGATCGCGGCTCGATGGTCATGGACACGTCCTCGACCGCGAGGAAGTCGCCGTAGTAGACGTGTAGTCCGGAGACGTCGATTCGTTTCGCCACAGGATGTTCCTCGTGTTAGCGGGTCTTGGGTGAGAAGAGGCGGCCGATCACGCGGGCCAGGATGAACAGCAGCATGACGATCAGAACGAGCGTCAGCGCCGCGGCCCAGGCCCTCTCGTAGTTGACGGCCCCACCCATGCGGAACTGGGAGTAGATGAACACGGGCAGGTTCATCATCTGTCCGTCGAACAGGTTCCAGTTGATGGAGACCGCCGACGAGCCCGCGGTGAGGACCAAGGGCGCGGTCTCACCGATAACGCGCGCGATGGCCAGCATGATTCCGGTGGTCAGTCCGGCGGCGGAGGTGGGGAGCACGATCTTGGTGATCGTGCGCCACTTGGGCACGCCCAGGGCGTAGGAGGCCTCACGCAGGTCCCGGGAGACCAGCCGCAGCATCTCCTCGCTGGATCGGACCACGACCGGGATCATCAGCACGGTCAGCGATAGCGCGCCCGCCGCGCCGTTGGTGTGACCCGGGCCGAAGAGCATCATCCACAGCGCCACCACGAACAGACCGGCGACGATCGAGGGGATGCCGGTCATGACGTCCACGAAGAACGTGATGACCTTCTTGATCCGGCCCTGGGCGTACTCGACCAGGTAGACGGCGGTGAGCACACCGATCGGCACGGACAGCAGGGTGGCCATGCCGGTGATGGCCAGGGTGCCGACGATGGCGTGATAGACACCGCCCGCGTCCATGCTCGGCAGGACGCCGTTCATCGACACGGTCAGGAAGTACGGACTGAAACGGTCCAGGCCGTATCCGACGACGGTGTACAGCAGTGACACCAGCGGCGCCATGGCCAGCAGGAAGCAGCCGTAGACGATGGACGTGACCATGCGGTCCTTGGCCTTGCGACCGCCCTCCACACGGTTGGAGGCGGTCACGATGATGACCGAGTAGGCCACCGCGGTGAGCAACGCCCAGGTGATCAGACCGAAGGACGAGAACGCGGCCAGGACACCGGCGACCACCACGCCACAGCCGACCAGCAGACCGAGCGGGAAGTGGCGGGGCAGGGTGCCCGCGCGAAGGTCGGACTTGGCGCCGGACTCGGGTCCGGGGGCGTGAGGCTGCGTGGTCGTCGTGCTCATGCGGACTCCTTGTTGCCCCGTGCCACGACGTAGCGGGCGCCCATGTTGACTGCGAGAGTGATGGCGAACAGCACCAGACCGGCGGCGATCAGCGCGGAGACCCCGTAACCGGTGGCCTCGGGGTACTGGAGCGCGATGTGCGCGGCGATGGTCTGGTTGCCGCTCTGCAGCAGGTTGAAGGAGATCGCCAGGGCCGGGGAGAGGATCATGGCGACGGCCATGGTCTCGCCCAGCGCCCGGCCCAGGCCGAGCATGGCGCCACCGACGATGCCGGACTTGCCGAAGGGCAGCACGGCCAGGCGGATCATCTCCCACCGGGTGGCGCCCATGGCGAGCGCGGCCTCACGGTGGCCCTGTGGGACCTGGTGGAACACGTCGCGGGACATCGCCGTGATGATCGGCAGGATCATGACCGCGAGGACGACGCTCGCGGTGAGCAGGGTGCGGCCGGAGGTGGAGGAGGGTCCGGCGAACAGCGGGATCCAACCCAGGTAGTGGGTCATGCCCTCGTACACGGGGACCAGCTGTGGGGCGAGCACCATCATGCCCCAGAGTCCGTAGACCACGCTGGGGATCGCGGCGAGCAGATCGACGAGGTAGCCGAGCGTGGCGGCGAGCTTCCGCGGCGCGTAGTAGACGATGAACAACGCGATGCCGATGGCGACCGGGGTGGCCAGCAACAGCGCGATGGAGGCGGCCAGAACGGTACCGAAGGCCAGAGCGGCCACACCGAAGGAGGGATCCTCCCTGGTGTTGGCGTCCCACGACTGGTCGGTCAGGAAGTTCGAGGTGTTGGCCAACAACGACGGCCAGGCCTGGATCACCAGGAAGGCCGCCACACCGGCGAGGATCGCCAGGATCAGCAGACCCGACCCTCGCGCGAGTCCGGCGAAGACGGCATCGCCGATCCGGCGCTTGCCCCGGGGCGGTGGTGCCGCCTTGGGCGCGTCCGTGGTCGTCATGGATTCTCCGGTTCGGGAATGGTGAGTTGGGCCGGTCTCTCGGGTTCCTCGGTCACACCGATACGGGCATGGCCGAGCCGGGGACTCGACACAGGCGCATGCCGCACCGAATGTGAAGGTAAGCCCCAGAGGTGACCAGTTGTCCCAGGGAAGGTGAACGGAACATGAACGCCGCATCGCACACCTGTGGCGGTAAGGGGTTCGACCGGTTAATGTGACGCGTCACACTTGACGGAATCCGTTCCCCGGCGGGGCGTTCGGGCCGTGATCAGCCCTGCTGCGCGGGCGCGTACATGACGTCGGTGTCCCACATGGAGAAACCGAGGCTCTCGTACAGGCGCACGGCGGCCTCGTTGTCGCCGTCCACGTACAGGTGGACCCAGGGCAGCCCGGCGTCACGCAGGTGCCGTAGCCCGGCCAGGGTCAGGGCGCGGCCCAGGCCGGTGCCCTGCCACGCCGGATCCACGCCCACGACGTACACCTCGCCGGCGCTCTCGTCGTCGCTGAGCCCCGCCCCGTCGGCGTGGGTCTTGGTCCAGTGGTAGGCGGCGATGTCACCGCTGGTGGTGGCCGCCACGAAGAAGCCCCGCGGGTCGAACCAGTCCTCGATTTCACGCTGCAGCAGGTCGTCCAGGGTCAGGGAGCCCTGCTCGGGGTGGTCGGCGAAGGCCCGGGCGTTCGCGTCCAACCAGGCCTGCTCGTCCTGTCCGACCACGAAGGGGCGGATCCGCACCTTCTCGGCGACCTCGGGACGCAGTCCGGGTTCGGGGAGTTCGGGCGCCGTCCACGGGCCGCCCGGCACCTCCGGGCCCAGGTCGCGCAGCGGCATCCGCATCTTGTGGAGTTCACGCGCCGGCTCCCAACCGGCCGCCTCCGCCACCGAGACCGCTCCCTTGGTGCGTCCATGGGCCCAGACCCGTACCCCGCGCGGCCCGGCGTCCTCGCGGACCGAGCGCAGCAGGGCCGTCCCGAGCCCCTGACCTCGGTGCTCGGGGTGGACGACGACCTCACCGGAGTCGGGTTCGTCCTCGACACGTTCGATGAAGGCGAAGCCGATGATCGGTCCGGTCGGGTCGGCGCCGCGGAGTACGTGGAAACGGCTGCTGCCGGCGGGTGCCCCGTGTCTGACCCTGAGCACGGTGTGCTCGGACAGGGGAGCGACGCCGTCCACGGCACGGGCCGCTTCGGCCAGGGCCAGTACGGGTTCGGTCAGCTCGGAGGCGAGATCGTCGGTGACTAGCGGGGTGTTCATGAGCGGCAATCCTAGATCCTGTTCGCCGCGTGGGCGCGCGACACCCGTGGTGTGGGCCGGTTCGATCGGTACGCCGGGCCCTCAGCCCTTACGGCGCCTGCCCTGGTAGCCACCGCCGACCGCGAGTCGGACCCGGCGGGTGGGCGCCAGTGGGGCGGCGAGCAGCAGGGCCAGCAGGAAGGCGGCGAGCAGGATCGCCGGGGTGACCGACGGTCCCATGTCGCTGTGGTCCGCGGCGATCTCGGTCTCGGTGTCCTCGTCGTCGGAGGAGGGTGTCACCAACGGGAGTTCGGCCAGGTCCTCGGCCGAACCCGGTGGGAGCTCGGGCAGGTCGGCCTCACCACGCGGCAGGTCTGGGATGTCCGCCCCACTCGTGGGCACGTCGCCCCGAGGCGGCGTGCGGTCGGGGGTGGTCGACGGAGTCGTCCGCGGATTCGACGGGGTGTTCGAGGCCCGGTCCGAGGGGGTGGAGGATGCGGACTCCTCATCGTTCCCTTCCGTGGGGGAGCTGGTCGGGGTCCGGGTCGGGCTGCTCGTGGGCGTGGGCGACGGGGTCTCGGTCGGAGTCTCGGAGGGGGTCTCCGAGGGTTCCTCGGTGGGAGTCTCGGAGGGTTCCTCGGTCGGCGTGGGGCTCGGCTCCGGTTCGGTGACCTCGATCGACCAGGTGGCGGCGGAGGATTCGGTGGGTGCGTCCTGGGCGCACACGCCTTCCTCGTCGGCGAGCGCGTAGGTCAGGGTCGCGGTGACATCGGTGGTCTCACGCGGGGCTCCGGAGACGACACCGATGCCGTCGAGGCCGGTACCGCCGGACACGTCGCGCCCGACGAAACCGTCCACCCTGAAGACGGACCTCGCGGACTCGTCGATGTCCAACCCGAGCAGGCACACCGTGAGATCACCGTTGTTGGTCACCGCGAGTGCGTTGGCCTCGGGGACCTCACCCAGTTCGACCGAGTCCGACGGCTTGTCGAAGGTCAGCAGCACGTCACCGGGCGCGGCCACGGCGGGGGCCGCGGTGAGGACCAGGGTGGAGCCGACGAAGACGGCACCGAGCATCGCGGGTGTTCTTCGGACGAACGAGGGGCACGAGGGGGTCGTCGCGGCGGGGACGGGCATCGGGGCGATCTCACTCCTTGCGATGGCGCGCCAGTGTGGCTCGATCCGCGCCCAGGGGTTCCGCCGCGCCAGCCGTGGCCCGCCGGGTGCGTCACCGATCCTAAACTCTGCGTCCGCTCAGTTCGAGTCCCCCTTGGCATTCGATTTACCCCGGGACCCGAATGTTCGTCGTTCGCCCAGGTGAGCGGTATCGGACACGATTCCGGGACGTCCACGGTCCAACACGGACGCCCCGGGGTGACGAGGAACGATGGGTCCTACCCGGCCCCGGGCTCCGTGGAGCGGGCCGAGGACAGCTCGGCGGCCTCGGCGGGGGTGTCCGGAACCGCCGCCGTCGTGACCGACCGGTTCGCCGTATCCGGAACGAACCGGTAGCCGACGTTTCGGACGGTGCCGATCAGCGACTCGTACTCCGAGCCGAGCTTGGCGCGCAGCCGACGCACGTGGACGTCGATGGTGCGGGTGCCGCCGAAGTAGTCGTAACCCCACACCTCCTGGAGCAGTTGGGCCCTGGTGAACACCCGGCCGGGGTGCTGCGCCAGGAACTTGAGCAGCTCGAACTCCTTGAAGGTGAGGTCGAGGATTCGGCCGCGAAGCCGGGCGATGTAGGTGGCCTCGTCGATGACCAGGTCACCGCGGCGGATCTCGTCCGGGTCCTCGCTCACGGCCTCGGCGGCGCCGACCGCCAGCCGCAGGCGTGCCTCGACCTCGGCGGGGCCCGCGCCGGCCAGGACGAAGTCGTCGACCTGCCAGTCCGGGGTGAGCGCCGCGACGCCCCCTTCGGTGAGCACGACCAGCAGCGGACAGTTCAGTCCGGTGGTGTCGATCAGGCGGCAGAAGTTACGGGCCGACGCGAGGTCGGTGCGGGCGTCGACGAGAATGGCGTCGACGGGGGCACTGGATCCGCCGGTGGCGCCCGAGGCGAGAAGGGCGCCGGCTTCGGCGGGTGCGACCCGTACCGAGTGCAGGAGAAGGCCCAGAGCGGGCAGGACGTGGTCGGACGGTTCGTTCGAGTTCGTCAGTAACAGCAGATGGCTCATGCGTCTCTTCTCGTCGGCCCGCGCGTGGCGGGCGATCGAAGGCGCCATTGCCCCCGGTGGAGATTTGTTGAATACGTCGCCTCCGAGCAACACCAAGGATAATCAACAGATGGCGAAGTGCACTATCAGGTACTGGGCATCGGCGAAGGAAGCGGCCGGAACGGCCGAGGACACGCTCGATGCGGACACGTTGGAAACCGCCCTCGACACGGCGCGTCGGCTGCACCCGGACGACCGTTTCCAGCGCGTGCTCGGGTCTTCGTCGCTGCTGGTGGACGAACGCCCGGTCGGCAAGCGCGCGCATGGTGAGGTGGCGGTCACGGACGGGACTGTGATCGAGGTCCTACCGCCCTTCGCGGGTGGGTGAGCCGAGGGCGGAGGGCCCGAACGCAGGTGTGGAATCGGAGCGGAACATGACGGAAACCCCGGCCTGGACGGGGAAGGCGCGCGTGGTGATGCTGGGTCGGCAGGGATGCCACCTGTGCGAGGACGCGTGGTCGGTGATCACTCGTGTGACGGACGAGCTCGGGGTGGATCGGGCGGAGGAGTCCTTGGACGCGGTCTCGGCGGCCGACCGGGAGGAGTACTGGGACAAGATCCCGGTGACCTTCGTGGACGGTCGTCGGCACGACTTCTGGCGGGTGTCGGAGGGACGGTTGCGTTCGGCGCTCTCCGGCTGAACCGCGTCCGTTAGCGGTTCGTGGGCACCTCCCCCGGTTTCTCGATCTTCTGTCGGAGTCGCTTCGTCGCGCGCTTTCGCGCGCCGGTGTCGTTCGTCCCCATCGCCCCTCGAACGTCCTTAACGGGGGGTGGTGGGCATTTTCGTCCGTCCGGAATGCGGAGGTTGTGATCCCCGCATTCCGGACGGACACGAGGCGATCATTTGTGTGAACTCCCCTGATGGGCATCACATGCCACCCCACTTTGTGCGTGCTTTCACAAGCGCGTAATCTGGGGTCACCGAACATCACGTAGGTCGGGGGAAGCGCACGGATCCGGTGGCCGACGCGGCCGGGGACGGGCGCGTCCCGCAACCCCGCCCGAACCGACCTCCCCCTGGAGCGCCCGCCTGTGATCAGTCGCCCGCCTCGTCCCCGGGAGAGGGGCATCCCGGAGGCCACCGTCGCCCGACTCCCGGTGTACCTGCGCGCCCTGCAGGCACTCCAGGACCGCGGCACCGCCACCGTCTCCTCCGAGGACCTGGCCGGAGCCGCGGGCGTGAACTCGGCGAAGCTCCGCAAGGATCTGTCGCACCTGGGGTCCTATGGAACGCGTGGAGTCGGGTACGAGGTCGAGTACCTCGTGTACCAGATATCGCGTGAACTTGGTCTCACGCAGGATTGGTCGGTGGCCATCGTCGGCATAGGCAACCTGGGACGCGCGTTGGCCAACTACGGGGGGTTCGGCACCCGCGGGTTCCGTATCGCGGCACTGCTCGACGCCGACCCGGAAGTGGTCGGACGGTCGGTCGCGTCCCTGGACGTGAGGCATATTGACAACCTGGAGGAGGTTGTACGTGACAAGGGTGTGTCCATCGGGGTCATCGCCACTCCGGCCGGTTCCGCGCAGGGCGTGGCCGGCCGCTTCGTCGAGGCGGGCGTGACCAGCATCCTCAACTTCGCCCCCGTCGTGCTGAATGTGCCGGACGGGGTCGATGTGCGTAAGGTCGACTTGTCCATCGAACTCCAGATCCTCGCCTTCCACGCGCAACGAAGGGCCGACGTCGACGGCCCGGGCGCGGAACGGGCAGGGCTGGAAGTGACATAGACACAGGGTCCTTCGGACCCGCACAGGCGGTGGCGAAGAGCGAGCGTGCGCCGCGTTTCGGGGGGCTGACGACAGGGGTCCTCGGTCCTACCCGAACATGGAGAGGCATAAAGCCTGCATTAGTGCCTGCATAGGAGTGCGGATGAGTGTCCTGGCCGTGGGGTTGAGCCACCGGAGTTCGCCGGTGGCGCTACTCGAACGTGTCTCGTTGAACGGAGAGACACGGAGCAAGGCGGTCGGGGAGATGGTCGTTTCCGACGCGGTCAACGAGGCCATGGTGGTCTCCACCTGCAATCGCACGGAGATCTACGCCGACGTCGAGGGCTACCACGGTGGGGTCGCGGCCATCACCGAGCTGCTGTCCTGGCACACCGGCGTGAGCCTGGGCGAGCTCTCCGAGCACATGTACGTGCACTACGACGACCGCGCCGTCCAACACCTGTTCTCCGTCACCTGCGGCCTCGACTCCATGGTCGTCGGCGAGGGCCAGATCCTCGGCCAGGTCCGTGACGCCCTCAAGGACGGCCAGGAGACCGGAACCGTCGGCCGGGTCCTCAACGACCTCGGGCAGCGCGCCCTGCGCGTGGGCAAGCGCGCCCACACCGAGACCCACCTCGACCACGCCGGCGCCGACATGGTCGCCTTCGGCCTCAGCGTCGCCACCCGCGGCCTCGCGGTGACCCCCAGTCCCGACATGCCGGTCTCCGCCGTCACCCCGCCCGCGGGCTGCCCCATGTCCGGACAGGGCCCCTCCGAACCGGGCGAGGAGGCTCCGCGCACCCTCAGCGCCGTGCTGCCCTCCGGTCCGCTCACCGGTACCGGCGTCCTGGTCCTGGGCGCCGGCTCCATGAGTGCCCTGTCCGCCAACACCGTCGCCCGCCAGGGCGCCCGCACGGTCACCGTCGCCAACCGCACCCACGAGCGCGCCGCCCGCCTCGCCGAGTGCCTCAACGAGGCCTACGACACCGTCGACGCGCGCACCGTTCCGTTCATGGACGCCATCGACGCCCTCGCCGACGTCGACCTCGTCATCTCCTGCACCGGCGCCCAGGGATACGTCCTCACCGCCGACGAGGTGGCCGCCGCCACCAAGGGCCGCACCAGACCGTTGGTCTTCCTCGACCTGGCGCTGCCCCGGGACATCGACCCCGCCGTTCGCGAGCAGGACGGCGTCCGCGTCGTCGACATCGAGGACCTGCGTCAGGCGGCCTCGGCCGACGCGGCGGACGGGGACCCCGGTCGCTCCAGCGCCCTCGAACTCGTGCGCGGAATCGTCGACGAGGAGGTCGACCAGTTCCGGGCCGTGCGCCGCGCCGACCAGGTCGCGCCCACCGTCGTCGCCCTGCGCTCCCAAGCACGCGAGGTCGTCGAGGCCGAGCTCTCCCGCCTGAACGGCCGGCTGCCCGACGACCTCGACGACCGCACCCGCGAGGAGATCGGCCGCGCGATGCGTCGCGTCGCCGACAAACTGCTGCACCGACCCACCGTGAGGGTCAAGGAACTGGCCGCGTCCCCCGACGGGGAGTCCTACGAGACCGCGCTGCGCCGGCTGTTCGACCTCGACGCACGGACCACAGAGAAGCCTCGGGCTCCGCGAAGGACGGTCGCGCCCGGACGGCCCGACACCGCGCGGACCGCACAGGAGAACGCATGAGCGCCACACCCGCCAGGCTCGGCACCCGCCGCAGCACCATGGCGACCAGCCAGTCCCAGATCGTGGCCGACACGATCACCGAGCGAACCGGCCAGGCCATCGAGCTGGAACTCATCACCAGCTTCGGTGACGTCACCAAGGCCCACCTGACCCAGCTCGGCGGCACCGGAGTGTTCGTCAACGCGCTGCGCGACGAACTGACCGCCGGCAACATCGACTTCGCGGTGCACTCCCTCAAGGACCTGCCCACGACCCCCGCGGACGGACTCGTCCTCGCGGCCATCCCCGAACGCGACGACCCACGCGATGCCCTGTGCGCTCGCGACGGGCTCAAGTTCGACGACCTCCCCGCCGGCTCCAAGATCGGTACCGGTTCACCGCGCCGCGTCGCCCAGCTGGCCGCGCTGCGTCCGGACCTGGTCTACGTGCCCATCCGGGGCAACGCCGAGACGCGCCTGGGCAAGGTCACCTCCGGTGAACTCGACGCCGTCATCCTGGCCTACGCCGGGCTGGGCCGAGTGGGCCGTCGCGACGCCGTCACCGACGTGTTCGATCCCGAGCGGATGCTGCCGGCCCCGGGCCAGGGCGCCCTGGCCGTGGAGTGCTCCACCGAACGCGCCGAAGGCGACCTCTCCTACCTGTCCGCCGTCGACCACGCGCCCACCCGGGCCGAGGTCGTCGCCGAACGCGTCGTGCTGGCCGAGCTCGAAGCCGGTTGCGCGGCCCCGGTGGGCGCCTTCGCCGAATACGGCGAGGGCGGCCTGCGGTTGCGCGCGGCCGTGGTCGCCACCAACGGCTCCACCGCCATCCGCGGTGAGCGCACCGTGGAGATCTCCTCCCCGGACGACCTCGACACCGCGATCGCGCTCGGTCGCGACCTGGCCCGACAGATGATCGCCGAGGGCGCCGACCGCATCGTCGCGGAGGCCTTCGCCGAAAGGGACACCCCCTAGTGTCGCTTCGGTCGGGTTTCGCCCGTTACGACGGGGTGGACCTTGACCGACGCGGCACTGGAGACCATTCGGGACAGCGCCGGCCACCGGCGCGGAAGACTGTCGCGGAAGACCCGCGCGGGTCGCCTCATCCGCAACCGTCCCGGAGACCGCGCCCCGGGAGGCGGGCGACCCACATACGAGGAGCGAGTACGTGAACGCCAACGCCAACCCCCTTCCGGAGGAACCGCGTCGCAGCACGCGCGAACCGGGTCACGTGGCCCTGGTCGGCTCCGGCCCGGGAGGAGCCGAGCTACTGACGCTGCGCGGCGCCGAGCTGTTGCGCCGCGCCGACGTGGTCATCCCCCCTCGCGAGCCCGCGGGGGAGGAGCTGGCCGCCTTCCGGCGGGACCTGCTCTCCCACTGCCGCGAGGACGTGTCCGTGGTGGAGGCCGCCGAGTGCGGCGGCGACATCGACACCCTCGTGCTGACCCGCGCCCGTGAGGGGCAGCGGGTCGTGCGCCTGTACTCGGGGGACCCGTTCTTCGGCTGCCGAGGAGCCGAGCTCGTCGCCGCCTGCAAGGAGGCCGACGTCGAGGTCGAGGTCGCGCCCGGCGTCTCCTCGATCACCTCGGTGCCCACCTTCGCCGGCATCTCGCTGATGGGGGAGGGCGCTCCCGAACTGCGCGTCCTGCACGCCCGCCCGCACGGTGGCAAGGAGGTCGACTGGCAGGAGGCCGCGGCCAGTGACGCGCCACTGGTGATCCTCGGCGCGGACGCCCCCGTGGGCGAGGCGCCCGAGCACCAGGGGCCCGGCTTCGACGTACTCTGCAAGACCCTCATCGCCGGTGGCCGTCCGGCCACCACGCCGGTCGCCGTGGTCCGTGCCGGTGGGACCACCAGACAGACCACCGTGATCTCCACGCTGGCCCGGCTGGTCTCCGAACTCAAGTCCACCGACGCCAAGAACCATCACGTCACCGCGCCCGCGCTGATGATCGTCGGTGCCCCGGTCGCCCGCCACGCCGAACAGTCCTGGTACGAGACCCGACCGCTGTTCGGGTGGCGTGTCCTGGTGCCTCGAACCAAGGAACAGGCCGCGTCCCTGTCCGAACAGCTCCACAACCACGGTGCCGTGCCGGAGGAGGTGCCCACCATCTCGGTGGAGCCGCCCCGCACCCCGCAGCAGATGGAGCGGGCCGTGCGCGGCCTGGTCACCGGCCGCTACCAGTGGGTCGCCTTCACGTCCGTCAACGCGGTCAAGGCCATCCGCGAGCGACTGCAGTCCTACGGCCTGGACGCCCGCGCCTTCGCCGGAGTCAAGGTCGCCGTGGTCGGCGACGCCACCGCGCAGGCCGTTCGCGACTTCGGCATCGAGCCCGACCTGGCGCCGCCGGAGGACGTTCAGTCCAGCCGGGGCCTGGTGTCGGTGTGGCCGCCCTACGACGCCGAGATCGACCCCATCGAGCGGGTCCTGCTGCCACGTGCCGACATCGCGACCGAGGTCCTCTCCGCCGGTCTCACCGACCTGGGATGGGAGGTCGACGACGTCACGGCCTACCGCACCGTGCGGGCCGCGCCGCCGCCCCAGCCGATCCGTGAGGCCATCAAGGGCGGTGGTTTCGACGCCGTGCTCTTCACGTCCTCCTCCACGGTCCGTAACCTGGTGGGCATCGCCGGCAAGCCGCACAACACCACCGCCATCGCGGTGATCGGCCGGGAGACCGAGCAGACCGCCATCGAATTCGGCCTGCGTGTCGACGTCGTCGCACCGAAGGCTTCGGTTTCGGCCTTGGTGGAGGCACTTTCGGAGTACGGTGCCGCCAAGCGCCAAGAAGCGATCGACGCCGGAAAGCCCGTCCTCAAGCCGAGCCAGAAGCGTCGCGGTCGCCGCCGCAAGCTTTGAGCGCGCCCAGGACCACCTCACCTCTTCCGTCCCACGACCCGGGAGCTCTCCATGACCTTCGGTGACCACGACGCCTCGTTCCCCGTCGCCCGGCCGCGCCGCCTGCGCCGAGGGCAGGCGCTGCGTCGCCTGGTCTCGGAGACCCGGGTGCTGCCGGAGAACCTCGTCCTGCCCATGTTCGTCAAGGAGGGACTCACCGAACCGGTGCCGATCTCCTCGATGCCCGGGCAGGTGCAGCACACCGGGGACAGCCTGCGCAAGGCCGCGCACGAGGCCGTCGAGGCCGGGGTCGGTGGACTGATGCTGTTCGGCATCCCCGAACACAAGGACTCCGTCGGTTCGCAGGCCGACGACCCGGACGGTGTGGTGCAGGTGGCCCTGCGCGACCTGGCCGCCGAGGTCGGTGACGACATCGTCGTCATGGCCGACCTGTGCCTGTGCGAGTACACCGACCACGGTCACTGCGGCCCGCTGGAGCACGATGGGCACGTGAACAACGACCTCACCCTGGAGCGGTACGCGTCGATCGCCGCCGCCCAAGCGGAGGCGGGCGCCGCCGTGGTCGCGCCCAGCGGCATGATGGACGGCCAGGTCGCGGCGATCCGGGAGGGCCTGGACCGGGCCGGTCACGCTCAGGTGCCGATCCTGGCCTACGCCGCCAAGTACGCGTCGGTGTTCTACGGGCCCTTCCGAGAGGCCGCGGAGGGCGCCCCGCAGTTCGGAGATCGCTCCGGCTACCAGCAGGACCCCGGCAACGTCCGTGAGGCGTTGCGGGAAGTGGCCCTGGACGTGGCCGAGGGCGCCGACATGGTGATGGTCAAACCAGGCCTGGCCTACCTCGACGTGGTGGCCAAAGTGGCCGAGTCCGCTCCGGTACCCGTGTCGGCCTACCAGGTCAGTGGCGAGTACGCCATGATCGAGGCGGCGGCGGAGAAGGGCTGGCTCGACCGGGAGCGGGCGATCCTGGAGACCTTGACCTCCTACCGACGCGCGGGGGCCGAACAGATCCTCACGTACTGGGCCACCGAGGCGGCACGGCTACTGCGCTGACACGCACAAGGCTTTCGCCCCGGTCGCGGCCACCGGGCGCCGAGCCACATCGAACCGGCCGCGCCCGCACCGAAGTCGACCGGGGAGCTCAGATGGCCGATGTGTTGTACCGCCGGAAGCGTCGCCGCACCACGGACAGCATGCTGGAGTCGGCGTTGCGCTACGCCGAACTGGGCTGGCCCGTGGTCCGGGGCGCCGCCCCGGGGCAGGACCGGTCCTGTACCTGTGACCGCATGGGATGTCCCGACCCGGCCGCGCATCCGACCACCGCGGCCTGGGGCGTGGAGGCCAGCACCGACTCCGACAAGATCCGTCGTTGGTGGACCATCGACCCGAACGCGAACGTGGTGCTGCCCACCGGTCGGGTCTTCGACGTGTTGGACGTGCCCAGTGAGGCCGGTGTGATGGCCCTGGCGCGGATGGGACGCCGGGGCGTACCCGCCGGCCCGGTCGCGGCCCTGGACTCGCGCTACCTGTTCTTCGTGGCCACCCGTTCCCCGATGGACGAGGACGAATGGTGGTCGTGTCACCTGGACTGTGTCCCCGAGGCCGTGGAGGAGATGCCGGGCCTGCGCTGGCACTGCCGGGACAGCTTCGTGCTCGGCGCCCCGTCCGTGCTCGCCTCGGGAGGTCGCGTCACCTGGATCCGCGCCCCGCGCGACTCCGAGGACCCCGTGATCCTCCCCGACCCCATCGCGGTGCTGGACATCCTGGCCGACGCCAGCGAGGAGTTCTCCGCGACCTGACCCGGTTCAGCCCTCGCCGCGGCCGACCCGCAGGGCCAGGGCCGTGCGGTCGCGCAGCCCCAGTTTGCGCAGAATGCTGGTGACGTGGTTCTTGGCGGTGCCCTCGGTGATGAACAGCGCGCGGGCGATCTCCCGGTTGGTGCGGCCCTCGCCCACCAGCCGTGCCACCTCCCACTCCCGGTCGGACAGCGCCGCGGGAGCGGCCGGTTCCGGTTCGACCGGGACGGGCACGCTCAACGCGGCGACCAGGCGTTCGGCGGCCGGCCCGCCCAGGATGGTCTGGCCGGCGGCCACCCGGTGGATGGCGGCCACCAGCTCTTCGGGTGGTACGTCCTTGAGCAGGTAACCGCGCGCGCCGGCGCGCAGACAGCCCAACACGAGTTCGTCGTCGTCGAAGGTGGTGAGCACGAGCGCGGGTACCCCGGGGTGTTCCTCGCGCATCCTGGTGATCAGCTCCATGCCGTCCATGCGCGGCATCCTGGCGTCCACCAGGGCCACGTTCGGCGGTGGTGAGGCGGACAGGAGTCCCAAGGCCTCGACACCGTCCGCGGCCTCGCCGACGACCTCGATGCCCTCCTCGATCTCCAACAGCTTGCGCAGCCCCTGCCGCAGCAGGATCTGGTCGTCCACGACCAGTACGGACACCGTGTTCACAGGCCACCCCCGGCGGCCACGGTAGCGGGACGGTCGACTGTTCCGGGTTCGCAGGGCACCTCCACCCGCAGCCGGAAACCACCGCCGGTCCGGCCGCCGGCGGTCACCGAGCCCGCCACCGCCGACACCCGCTCGCGCAACCCCCGTAGGCCGAAGCCGGAACACAGGACGTCATCGCCCGCCCCGACGCCGTTGTCGGTCACCGTCACCGACACACCTTCGGGGGCGGCCTCGACCTTCACCTCGATCCGATCCGCGCCCGAGTGGCGCATCGCGTTGGTCAACCCCTCCTGGAGCGTGCGGTAGCAGACCAGTTCGGCCTCCTCAGGCAGACGCGGCCAGGAACCGGCCTCGGTGAAGTCGATGCGCACCCCGCCCCCGGAGAACGACTCCGTCATCGCGCGCATGGCGGCCGTTCCGGCGCGTCCCTCCAACCGGAGCGGGCGCAGGGCGCGCACCCAACGCCGGGTGTCGGTGAGCGCCTCACGGGCCAGTTCACGGGCCTGCTCGACCTCGGTCCATGCGTCCTCGGGGCGGGCGGTGCGGAAGCGCAGGGCGTTGGACAGCGACATGGTCAGGGCGGTGAGGTAGTGCCCGGTGCTGTCGTGCATCTCCCTGGACATACGCGCCCGTTCCTCGGCCACGGTCAGCTCCCGAACACGGTCGGCGTGGCGGCGCAGCTCCTCGTGGGCGCCGGCCAACTCGCGAAGGAGTTCCCGGGTGCGCTCGGCGCGCTGCGCGGCGACCGACAACGCCACGTAGGCCGCCCCGGACAGCATGGCGAGCATGGTCAGTCCGATGGCCAGGGCCACCCCGACCAGCAGGGGCATCCCGGGGAGGAGGACCGTCGTCATCGAGAACACGATGAGGAGCACCGCGTACCCGAGCAGTCCGGCGATGCCGAAGACGGCCACGGCGTTCATCGCGGCCACGCACACCAGGAGGAACGTGGTGTGGTTGCTGATGAACATCGTGCCCAGGCTGAGCAGGAGGAAGAGCACGGTGGCGGCCCGGCCCGCCCATGAGGTCCGCGGGCTCCAGGGCAGGAACGGCCACAGGGCGCAGGACAGGACCAGGCCCACCGCGCCGGCGACCAGGTAGCCGATGAGCAGGGGGTCCGTCGTCCGGAGCTCCTCCGCGCCGCCGGCGAGGAAGGCGACCCCGAACATGAGCATGGTGGTGAGGACCGCCATCCAAAAGAGCAGGTTCAACACTCGCGGGGGGCGGTTTCCACGCAGAGCCACCCAGGCGGAGAGATCGGGCGGAGCGTCGGACTTCTTCATTTCTTGAGAGTAACCGGGAAATGGTCGGTGGGGACCTCGGGAAGGTCATGGCATCGGCATGTTCGTCACCATGACCTCCGGCATGTTCCGAAGCCGGGAAAGACGTGACCCCGCCATGTCCGTGGGTCGATGTGGGCCCACGCCCTTCCCTTCTACCTTTTCACCTGTAGCCGAATTCAGGGACCAGGAAGGGTCGATGGGAAGATGGAAACAGAAGCCGAGGAAAGGGAGGGAAACCTCTTCCCGAGGGCGGGGGTGACGATTTCCGTACTCCTGTCCCTGCTGATGCTCGGGGTCGGCGCCGCCGTCTGGGCGGACCTTCCCGCGATGGTCCCCAGCGGGAAGGTCGACTTCTCCGGCGAACCCACGATGACCCCTCGCCCGCTCTTCGCGATGGCGATGCCGGCGGTCACCCTCCTCGTCGTGCCGACCGTGGCCTTCCTGCCCGCGCTGGGCGAACGGTTCCAACGGGTGTCGGGACAGGGGACACCGTGGTCGGCGCCCTCACTGCGGCGGTTCCTGAACCTTCTGCTCCCGCTGCTGTCCCTGGCCCTGGCGGCCCTGCACACGGTGCTGCTCCTGTGGGAAGCGGGCCACGCGACCTGGCCGTCCAACGACCACCTCATGGCGGCGGTCCTCGCCTTCTTCCTGGTGGGGCTCGGGCTCATCGTCCCGCTGCTGCGCGCGGCTCGGGGAAGCGACGATCCGGCCGCCCGTTGGTGGGAGCGGGCGCGCCGGCCGGTGAGCGCGGGCATCGTCCTGGTCGGTTCGGTGGCGGGGGCGACCGGGTTCCTCCTGGGGGAACCGGTCATGGCGGCCTACGCGACCGGTCTGATCGGTCCGGTGATCCTCGTGGGCTGTGCCGTTCCGTTCATCGGAGAACGGAACCGGAAGAACGATTCGAGGAGTGACTCATGAGTACTGACGAAATGATCGGGGTCGAGAAACTCACCCGGTCCTATGGGACGAACACGGGGATCTTCGACATCGATTTGTCCGTCCGCGAAGGGCGGGTCTTCGGGGTGGTCGGCCCGAACGGGGCCGGAAAGACCACGTTGCTGTCGATCCTCGCCGGAACCCGCGCTCCGGGGAGCGGAAGGGTGCGTTCCCACGCGGAACGGATCCTGTTCTGCCCGGACGTACCCGACTTCGAACCCTGGCTGACCGCCGCCGAGGTGGTCGAACTCAGCGCCCGAATGGTGGGGGCGCCCGCCGGGCCCGCCGAGGTGGCGAGGGCCCTGGAGCGGGTGGGGCTCACGGAGGCCGCCGACCGTCGCAACGGGAGGTTCTCCCGGGGCATGCGGCAGCGACTGGGTCTGGCCGCCGGCCTGGTCTGCCGACCGGACGTGCTCATCCTCGACGAACCGGCTTCCGGGCTCGACCCCCGGGGCCGGGCCGACATCCTCGACCTCATCACCGAACTGCGTCGGGAGTGCACCGTCATCCTCGCCAGTCATCTACTCGGAGACGTCCAGAGAGTGTGCGACGACGTCGTGGTGATCGTCGGGGGCCGTGTGGTCCACCAGGGCCCCGTCGCCGACATCGCCGACCAGGGGCGCCCCAACGCCTGGTATCTGCGGATCCGCGGGCGGGCCGACCACCTCGCCGCGCTCCTGGCCGCCGAGGACTGGGTCACCCGGGCGGACGCGGTCGAGGAGGACTGCGTGCTCCTGGAAGCCGTCGACGCGACCGCGGGCGAGTCGGGGATCCCCCGAGCCCTCGCCGAGCACGGTGTGCCACTGGTCGGCCTCCACGGATACCAGGAGGACCTGGAGTCGGTCTTCCTCTCCCTCACGAACAGGACGGACCGATGAACGGCACCCTCTACCGGCTCGAAGCCCTCCGACTGCTGCGCACGCACACCCTGCTCCTGCTGGTCCTGGCCTTCACCGCCTCCGGTGCCGTCGGACCCTTGACCGCCTACTTCATGGAGGACCTGCTCCGGCTGGCCGATCCCGAGGGCGAACTGGCGGCGTTGGACCTGGAGGTCCCGACGATGACCGCCGGCGACGCCCTGGCCTCCCACGTCGAACTGGTCGCGCCCCTGGGAGTGCTGCTCGTGGTGCTGGTGGCGGCCATGGCCCTGACGGTGGACGCCGCCCCCGGCCGTTCCGTCTTCTACCGGTCCAGGGTGTCGGGGACGGCGCGACTGATCCTGCCCCGGGTCGTCCTGCCCGCACTCGCCGCCGTCCTCGCGCACCTGGTGGGGGCACTCGTGGCCTGGGCGTTCACCGCGATGTTCTTCGACGGGCCGCCGCTGCCGGCGACCATGCTCGGTGCCCTGCTGGGCGGGGTGTACATGGTCTTCGTGGTCGCGGTGGTGGCACTGGCGTCGTCCCTGGTCCGCAACGCGCTCGCCGTGGTCGGTATCGCCGTCCTGGTGTTGGTGGTCTGCGCCGGGGCGGGGAGCCTGCCGTTCCTGGCCGAGTGGGCGCCCGGCGCCCTGCTCCAGGGGATGGTGCTTCCGGCGGTGGGCGCGCCGCTCGGCGACCTCCTCCCGGCGATCGCGACCACCGTCGTGCTCACCGTCGGGGCCCTCGCCCTCGCGCTGAACCGGAGCGGTGCCCGAGAGATCTGATTCGTGTCGGTAAGTGAACGATGGGGGCCTTCTCCGGCCCCCATCGTTCATGTCTGATTCGTCTCAGATCCGTGTCTCGTTGACGACGATGCCGTCGTGGTCGCTGTAGAGCCACTCGCCGGGGACGAACGTGACGTCGCCGAAGGTCACCGGGACGTCCTGCCGACCGGCCGCGTCCTTCACGGACTTGCGCGGGTTGGAGCCCAAGGCCTTCACGCCCAGCTCCAGACCCCCGAGGGCGACGGTGTCGCGGACCGCGCCGTTGATGACCACCCCGGCCCAGCCGTTGCGCACGGCGGACTCCGCGATCATGTCGCCCATCAGGGCGGTGCGCAGCGAGCCGTTCCCATCCACGACCAGGACGGCGCCCTCGCCGGGGGAGGCGAGGATCTGCTTGACCAGGCCGTTGTCCTCGTGGCAGCGCACGGTGCGGATCGGCCCGGAGAACACGTCGTGGCCGCCGTAGCGGCGGAACTGTGTGGAGCAGCTGCGCAGGGTGTCGCCGTGGTCGTCGATCAGGTCCGCGGTGGTGAAGTTCGTGGCCATGACAGCTCCGGTCGCTGGGAGAGACGGATGGGCCCGTCCAAATTACTCAGCGGTAGTGCCGAGGGCGTTCGTCGGGGTCGCGTGTCTCCTACATCGGACCGGACGTGCGCCTTCGTCGGATTTCGGCGTAGTACGGCCCTGCGGGGTTCCGGTTGATGACAGGATGAAGGCTTCCCGTCATTCGACCGTGGGAGTTCCGTCACCGGAACGTCGCCCAGCCTTTTCCCTGCCGCTTGAGCGACTCTTCTCCCCCGTACGACCCCAATGGAGAGAGATGGTCTCCGAGATCTTCGCCATCAGCGCCGCCTGGTCGCGAGCCGTGATCGATTTCGCCGCCGGACTCGACCCCTGGATGCAGTCCGCGGCAGAGCTGGGCACCGACCTGTTCCTCGGTGTCTTCGCGCTCTTGTTCCTCATGGCCTGGTGGAAGGCCCGATCGGTCGACTCGCGCCGAGTCGGCCTGGCGCTCTTCGCCCCGGTCGCGACCGTCATCGCCTACTTCGTCAGCGTGACGATCAAGTCGTTCTTCCAACAGATGCGGCCCTGTCAGGCCATGACGGACCTCAGCGTCATCGCCACCTGTGATCCCATCGGCGACTGGTCGTTCCCCAGCAACCACTCCGCGATCGCCGGTGCCGCCGCGGCCGCGATCATCATCGCCTGGCGCCGCTTCGCCGTCGTCGCGGCCGTCTTCGCCTTCCTGGAGGCCTTCTCCCGGGTCTTCGTCGGCGCCCACTACCCGCACGACGTCACGGTCGGCCTGCTGGTCGGCGCCATCGTCGCCACCCTGGTCTCCCTCCTGGCCGCCCGCCCGATGACCTTCCTCGTCGACCGGCTCGCGGAGATCGACGCGCTGCGCCCCCTCCTGCGCGCCAAGCCCCCGGTCCCCGGCCCCGGCCACGAGGCCATTCGGCAGGACACGCACGCCAAGGCGTAGACCCCGAACCCGTGTGCCCTGCTCCATTCCCGGAGCAGGGCACATGTTCGTCTCCCCGCGGGTCCGGAGCCCGGCACCGACGTCTACCGGCTCGTACGCGTCATCCTGCGTGATCGAGCGGGTACCCGGAGCCCAGGTGGCACGAAGTGCGGGGTGGGTCACGGTCGCGGTGGAGGGGACAGCTGAGACACTGGTGAGGTGGGTACTCAACAGACTTCCGCAGAGCTCTTCCGGCGGGCGGCCGCCGTCGTCCCCGGCGGCGTGAACTCGCCCGTCCGCGCCTTCGGCGCCGTCGGCGGCACCCCGCCCTTCTTCGTCAAGGGCGAGGGCCCCTACCTCACGGACACCGACGGTCGTCGCTACGTCGACCTCGTCTGCTCCTGGGGGCCGCTCGTCCTCGGCCACGCCGACCCCTCCGTGGTGGAGGCCCTCCACGGTCAGGTGGCGGCCGGTACCTCCTACGGCGCCCCGACGCCCGGTGAGGTCGAACTCGCCGAGCTGATCGTGGAACGCACCTCCGTCGAGAAGGTCCGCCTGGTCAACTCCGGGACCGAGGCCACCATGTCCGCGATCCGCCTCGCCCGCGGATTCACCGGGCGCGGCAAGGTCATCAAGTTCGCCGGCAACTACCACGGCCACGTCGACGCCCTTCTCGCCGCCGCCGGTTCAGGTCTCGCCACCTTCGCGCTGCCCGACTCCCCGGGTGTCACCGGTGCCAGCGCCGCGGACACCATCGTGCTGCCCTACAACGACGTCGAGGCCGTCGAACGGGCCTTCGCCGAGCACGGCGACGAGATCGCCTGCGTGATCGCCGAGGCCTGCCCGGCGAACATGGGCGTGGTCCCGCCCCGCGCCGGATTCAACGCCCGGCTCAAGGAGATCGCGCACGCCAACGGCGCCCTGCTGATCCTCGACGAGGTCCTCACCGGCTTCCGCGTCAGTACCTCCGGTTGGTACGGCCTGGAGGAGGTCGCCGGTGACCTGGTGACGTTCGGCAAGGTCATGGGCGGCGGACTGCCCGCCGCGGCCTTCGGCGGACGCGCCGACATCATGGACCGGCTCGCCCCGAACGGCCCCGTCTACCAGGCGGGCACGCTGTCCGGGAACCCGCTGGCCACGGCGGCGGGCCTCGCCACCCTGCGTGGTGCGACCTCGGCGGTCTACGAACACATCGACCGGGTGTCCACACAGGTTCAGGCCGAGGTCTCCAAGGCGCTCGGCGCCGCCGGGGTCACCCACCGGGTCCAGAACGGCGGCAACCTGTTCACGGTCTTCTTCACCGACCAGGACGTCGTCGACTTCGACACCGCTCGGGCCACCGACACCAAGGTGTTCGCGGCGTTCTTCCACGCCATGCTCGAACAGGGCGTGTACCTGCCGCCCGCCGCGTTCGAGGCCTGGTTCTTCTCGGCCGCGCACGACGAGAACGCCATCGACCAGGTGGTCTCCGCCCTGCCGAAGGCGGCCCGGGCCGCCGCCGAGGCCCAGGGCTGATCACGCCCGAACCCCGCACAGAAGGACTCCTACGATGACCACGACCACCGTCGTCCACCTGCTTCGCCACGGTGAGGTGTACAACCCCGACAAGGTCCTCTACGGACGCTTGCCCGACTACCACCTGAGCGATCGTGGGCAGCGGATGGCGGAGCTGGCCGCCGACTGGTTCGAGGGCCACGACATCGCGGCCCTGTACTCCTCGCCGCTGGATCGCACCCAGGAGACCGCGATCCCGCTGCAGAAGGCGTTCGACCTGCCGGTGACCCTGGACGATCGGCTCATCGAGGCGGCCAACAAGTTCGAGGGAATGACGTTGTCCGCGGCCTCGGCCCGCGACCCACAGGTGCTGAGGAGGCTCTACAACCCGTTCCAGCCCTCGTGGGGCGAGCCCTACCAACAGGTCGTGCAACGGATGGTCGACGTGATCAAGGTGGTCCGTCGGGCGGCCTGGGGGCGCGAGGCCGTGTGCGTCAGCCACCAGTTGCCGATCTGGATGGCACGACGGGCCTCGGAGGGCAAGCGACTGTGGCACCGGCCGGATCGGCGCGAGTGCAACCTGGCCAGCGTCACGTCGTTGACCTTCGCCGACCAGCGTCTGGCCAGCGTCAGCTACGCGGAGCCGGCGGCCGGGCTGTACGTCGATGGGCAGTCCGTTCCGGGTGCCTGACCGATTGTTCGAAGTGTGAGACCGCCTGCGGGGCGGCCGGAACGGGCCGCCCCGAGGCCGTACTTCGCGTGGTTCGTGTCCGTTGAACACGACCTACCGGATAAGCTGGGGCCACGGGTGCGGTAGATATGCGTGCTCAGTGCCGCCCTCCCCGGGGTCCGCCCCGGTCGCACCGGCCGCGCACGCGAAACGCGTGTGAGCCACCGCGAGCCCGGTTACCGCATCCGAGCCGCCAGGTGTTCCGCATCAGCGGTTCGGCATGTCCGTACTCACTCGTCAGCGAGAAGGTGATCCCATGGGTTCCGTCATCAAGAAGCGTCGTAAGCGGATGGCGAAGAAGAAGCACCGCAAGCTGCTCAAGCGCACGCGTGTCGCGCGTCGCAACAAGAAGTAGGACCTCTCAGCGGCGAACGTATCTCCGCGGGCTTGGGCGTGCCCCAGGGCTCGCCTCGGACGCGGAGACACTTCCCCCTTTGCGTGGCATTGCCCACGGCAATGGAATTTTCTGGGTGAAGCGCTGTTGTGCTTCACGGGTCGCGGTCGCCGCTTCACCCCCTGGCGGGTGAACGGTCCGCGGGCCTTTCGCACCACCGTCTCCTTCCAAGGAACGTGTCGCCATGGCTCGTGTCGTACTGGTCACCGGGGTCTCCAGCCCCCTCGCTGCCAGGGTCGCCCAGGCCCTGAGTGAGAGGCCCGGCGTGCGCCGGGTGATCGGAGCGGACTCCTCACCTCCCCCGGGTGAACTGCCGGGGATCGAGTACCGGCACGTCGACCTGCACGACGGAAGCCTGGACCGGATCGTCACCGACTCGGGCGCCGACCTGGTCCTGCACCTGGGTCTGGACACGGTGAAGGGCGCGGACCGGGAGGACGACCTCCTCGGCACCATGCGTGTCCTGGGCGCGGCCCAGCGTTCCGATTCCGTCCGCCGTCTCGTGGTGCGCTCCAGCGCCACGTGGGAGGCCGACGACGCGGCCGTGGTGGAGCGGGACACCCGCGCACTCCAACGCCGGCGCCCGGACCTGTCCGTGGCCGTGCTGAAGTTCGCGAACCTCATCGGTCCCTCCGTGGACACCCCCCTCACCCGTTACATGGACTACCGGGTCGTGCCCACCGTCATGGGCCGAGACCCGCGCGTGCAGTTCCTGCACGAGGACGACGGCGCCGAAGCGCTCACGCTCATGGCGCTGAGCGAACAGACCGGTTTCTTCGACGTCTCGGGGGCGGACACGGTCCCCCTCTCACACTGCCTGCGCCGCATCGGCGGCCAGCGCGTCCCAGTGCCGGCCCGCGGCCTGAAGGCGTTGCGCGGCGTGGCCAAGCGCGGCCGGATCGGTTACGCGAGCGCCAGCGCCGCCCGCACCGTCAACACCGGGCTGCACGCCGCCCGGCTGGACCCGACCTCGCTGTGCACAGCCCTGGACTGGTCGCCCGCCTACAGTTCCATCGAGGCCTTCGAGTCGTACGCGCACAGCCGTGGCGGCGTCGCTCGAAGCGGTGGACGCGGCGCCGGACTGCGCCCGGGGCACGTCATCGCTCTGGCCCGAGCCACCCTGGGCCGCTGACCCCACCCGTTACCCCACCCCCGCACCGACCGGGGAGCGCTCACCGGTCCCGCAGTTCCTCCGCCCATGCCCGCAGGCCCGCCGCGAAACCCGCGCGGTCGCGCTCGGGCAGGCGTTCCATCGCGCGTCGCAAGGGCGCCGCACGCGCCGCGACCAGTGCTTCCACCGACGGCCGGTAACCCGTGGCCAGACTCAGCAGGGTGCGCCGGCGATTGTCCGGATCCTCCTCGGCGACGACCAGTCCCGCCCTCCTGAGGTCACCGGCCAGTTCGCTGGCGGTCGGCATGGAGACGGCCATGCGTTCGGCCAGTTCACCGACGCCGATGGAGCGGACCACCGCCAGCTGTCCGAGGACCCCGCCATGGCGCGCGGTCAGTCCGTGTTCGGCGAAGACCGCGGCGACGTCATCGGGCATGTCCGTGCGGATCCGTCGGAAGTAGACCTCCAACTGCGGTATCACCCCGAGTTCCGCCACCAGTTTCGGATCGGGGCGTTGGAAGGGTTCTGAAGCGCGCTCCTGTGCCATGCCCATGATCATAAAGATTCGGGTGAGCAAACTGTTTGTATATCCGAAGTATTGCCTCTAGGCTGAGATGCCAGACCACGGTGTCCGCCGGAGCCCCGTGCGGCGCCGAGTGAGGAGCGAGTCATGGCAGCCGCCACGCCCGGGCACTCCGGCCCGATGTTCGACCCACCGCACCCGTACGGCTACGTGTACATCGGCGTGAGCGTGTCACCGCCCGAACGCGGGCCCATCGTGCGAGGTGACCGGAGACGGGAGGAGGCCCTGGCGGAGTTCGGCGGGCTTCTCCCCGAGGTGGAGGCCCGGCCCGAGGTCGTCGCCGTCGCTCTCTACGAAGCCGTGTTCATGCCGCCGCTGTCCGGAGCCCCCCGGTACGACGTCCTCCTTCTCATCACGACCGTCTCGCCCGAGGCCGCCGACGACCTCTTGGGCTCGGAGGCCTATCGGGCATTGGACGGAGAGCTCGTGATGGTCGCCCGCAACGTCCGCCGGATCGGCGAGACCGAGGACGGTTCCAGGTCGACCTTCCTGTTCAACCACTTCACCGCGCCCGATCCCGAACGCGCCGTCGTGGCCTGGGAGGACCTGGCCCACTGGTACGTCACCTCGATCGGGGTGGACAACAGCACCCTCCTGCGACCACAGGGAGAAGCCGCCTTCGCCATGGTCAACCAGGTTCGGTTGCCGGGAGGGCCGCTGCGCTTCCTGCTCGCGCAATTCGTTCGGCCGAGTTTCTTCCGAAGGGTGCGCGGCGGGCTGCGCTCGGAGGGGATGAGGGCGCTGCCGGTGTTCTATCGGCGCGTCTGAACATGCTGCGGCGGCCCGGACTCATGGCAGGGGGAAAAGGGGACGGGTTCGAGGGCGAGCGTCGCTCTGCGTTCCGCTCAGCGCTTCTCGGGGAGTTCCTCAGGGGGTGGGGAAGGACTTGCGGTGCCGTACCGCACGCACCGCGACCGCGCCGGCCACCGCACCCGCCACGGCCGCGGGGACGGCCACCTTCAGGGCTCGTCGGTGTCTGCGGAAGTCGTGGACCGGCCACTGGTGGGTCCGGGCGTACCGGCGCAGGTCCCCGTCCGGGTTGACCGCGTGCGGATCGCCCACCAACGACAGCAGCGGCAGGTCGTTCGAGGAGTCGCTGTAGGCCGAGCAGCCCGCCAGGTCCCACCCCTCCTTGCGGGCGAGCTCCCGCACCGCCACGGCCTTGGCCGGACCATGCAGCAGGTCGCCGTTGAGTCGTCCGGTGTAGACCCCGTCGACGCTCTCGGCCTCGGTGCCCAATGCGCCGGTCAGTCCCAGCCGGTGTCGGATGATCTCCGCCAGTTCCACCGGGGTCGCGGTGACCAGCCAGACCGGCCGCCCGGCGTCCAGGTGGCCTTGAACGAGCCGTCGGGCGCCCTCCCAGATGCGATCGGCCATGGTGTCGTCGTAGATCTCCTCGCAGAGGGCGACCAGGTCCCGCACGTCGTGTCCGGCGACGAACGCCAGGGCGGCCTCACGTGCGGCGTTGATGTGCTCGGGTTGTTCGCTGCCGGTCACCCTGAACACCGTCTGCCCCCACGCGAACCGCATGAGGTCGCGAGTGGTGAACAGGTCACGGGAGGCGAGCCCGCGGGCGAAGTGGTAGATCGAAGCGCCGCGCATCAGGGTGTTGTCCACGTCGAAGAAGGCGGCGCCGGGACCGATCGGGTTCGGGAACGTCGCGTCCAATGGCACGGTTCTCTCCTGGATCAGGTGGGGGAGGTCGCCCTCCGGCGGCCGGGGTGAGGCCCCCGCGTACTGTGAGCCTAGGGGCACGAGGCGCCCCGGTGGGGCCGCTGCACCGCCACGAGAATCCTGGTGATGAAGCTCACAGTGTAAAAGGCGGTTCCGGCCCGCACTCTGCGAGATCTCCTCAGGGGCCGACCCCTCAAAAGTGCACGTTGTGCACATCCACTCATCAGCGTGCATCATCATTGTCGAGATGGTCACGGTAGGTCTGACATTCATTAGCGCGTTGGTCGGCTGGAGCGCCACCGCCGCGCTGACCGCTTATGCCCAACGTCGGCCCGGTATCGCCGCGATCGCATGGTTGATCGCCGCGCTGGCCGTCACGGTGGGACTCAGCGCCGCGGTGATCGGGGTGCTGTTCGATTTCGGTGAGCCCACCTTCCGACTCCTGCAACTGGGTGTCAGCCTCCTCGGGCCCGTCTACATGGCGTGGGGGGCCTTCGAATACGCGGTCCGCGCGCCGAACGCCCGGTTCACCTCACGCCTGTTCCTCAGCGTCTTCACCATCGTTCCCCTGGTGGTGCTGGCCGTCGACCGCGCCAGCGGTCGCTTCGACTCCTCCTTCCCCCCGCTGGCCGAACACTACGATCTGATCCCGCGCGCGCTCGTGAACGGTGCGCAGGTCTTCGCCGTCGTCCTCCTCGTCACCGCGCTGGTCTCCGTCGCGCGGCGCGGCCTCCGCGGCCCCGGGAGGACCGATCTGATCGTTCTCGGGCTGCTCGCCCTGGCCACGCTCCTCTCCGCGGTCGTCGGCCGCTTCGGGCTGGACGCCGTGGGCCCGCTGCTGATGCTCGGCGCGGTCTCCGCGCTCTGGGGCGCCGGAGCACTGGCGGCCAAGCCCCGTCGCGACGTCTACGACGATGACGACGACTACTACGACGACGAGTACGACGACGCGGACGACGAACTCGACGAACCGCAGGAGGAGCCCGTGCGCCGTAAGCGCCGCAACGCCGACCACTACGACGACCACTTCGCAGGGGCCCCGGCGCCCACGCCGCCCAGCAGCAAGCTGCGCGGCGTCATCACGATCTACACGCTCGCCGACGGGCAGGGTGACGGCTTCGACCGGCTCGCCAACGCCGTCGTCGGCGAGGTGTCCGCGCGTGAGCCCGACACCCTTTTGTTCGCCTCGCACACGGTGCCCAGCGCGCCGTTGCAGCGCATCGTCTACGCGATCTACCGGGACGAGCTCGCGCAGGAGGAACACGAGCAGCAGTCGCACATGCTGGAGTTCGCCCGCCGACTGCCGGCGCACGTGGTCGCCACCAACGTGATCGAACTCTCGCTCTCCGACGCCTCCGCCAACGACGGCCTCGCCGCCATGCTGATGCCTCGTTGACGCGATCCGCGTGATCCCCGCTGGAACAGCGGTTTCGTCGCCGGCGCCCCTCTCCGTAACGGATGGGGGCGCCTCGCTCGTTCACCCTCCGCCCACGCCTCGAAGGCGCCCCACGCCGCCCCCGGTTCCTCTCGTTCGCGTCTCGATGGCTCGGGACCGCAACCAACCCGGACATCTCCGCGTCATATGCGAAGTGACGTACCCTTCCCTACAGGTTTTTCATGACCGGTGCCCTCCGGGTGCCGGTGGCGTGTGACCACGACCGGCCGGACGACCCAGCCGAGAGGCGCGCCGGATCGAAAGCCGGATCGAAAGAAAGTGTGCTGGGATCTCCGATGCGTAAGTTCCTTCTCGTCTTCCTGATCCTCCTCGCGGCTCTCGTGGTGGTGGCGGACATCGGGGCGCGTTCATTCGCGCAGAACACCCTCGCCGAACGTCTGGCCGATCAGATGGAGATGTCCGAGGATCCGGACGTGTCCATCGAGGGTTGGGCCTTCCTGCCGCAGGTACTGAGCGGTACCTACACCGAGGTCGACATCAACGCCGACAGCGCCACGATGAGCGATGTGACGGTCGAGCAGGTCGAGGCCACCGCCTCGAACGTCGAGGCGCCGCTGAGCGACCTCATGGACCAGCCCACCGTGATCGCGGGCCAGGTCGAGGGCTCCTTCGTGGTGCCCTACTCCTACTTCAACCCCTACCTGCCCGAGGGCATGACCATCAGCACGGAGGGCGACGAGCCCCGCATCAGCGGTGAGCTCGCCCTGCCCGAGCTGGGGCTGAGCACCTCGGTGTCCAGCGCCGGCGAGTTCACGGTCGACGGGGACGTCCTCTCCGTCACCCCTCGGGGCATCGAGGTCGGTGACCTGCCGATCGACGTCGACGAGCAGGTGGCCGGAATGCTCACCTTCAGCGCGCAGGTCCCCGAGTTGCCGCTCGGCCTGACCGTCACCGACGTGGAGGCCACTTCCAGTGGCCTGCTGATCACCGGTACCGGCTCGGACCTTCCGCTGATGGGTTCCGAGGTCGCCTGATGGCCCCCGCGGTGGAGTCGCTCGGCGCCGAGGAGATCGGCGCCGAGCTGGGCGCGAGGGCCACCCTCGTGCAGATCTCCAGTGCCTTCTGCCAGCCCTGCCGAGCCACCCGCCGCGTCCTGACGGAAGTGGCGTCGATGGTGGAGGGTGTGGCCAACGTCGAGGTCGACGCCGAGTCGCACCTGGACCTGGTGCGTCGGCTGGAGGTGCGGGGGACCCCCACCGTCTTCGTCCTGGACGCTTCCGGCCGGATCGTGCGGCGGGCACAAGGCCAGCCCCGCAAACCCGATGTGATCGCCGCGCTCGGACAGGCCGTCTCCTAGACCCGAGCCCGGGTGGTTCTCTTCCATGAATGCTCTCCGAGACGCCGTTCTCATATTCCGGAACACCCTGAAAGCCCGTCCGGCCCGGCGGAGCGGGCAATACGGCTTCCCCTGTGATCCAGGCCACCAGTGACAATCAGTGGTGCTGCCTGTAGCGTCTAAGACGTGACTTCCTTGACGAGCGCGTATCTGACGAAGCGACGGGCGGTTGATTTCTGCCGCGTCGCCGCCGCGCTCTGTCCATGTCCCTAGGGCGAACGGGCCCTCGGCCCCGCCTATTTCGTGCGATCGGCTTCCTCGGATCTCCACGCACACAGGGATGAAGTTTCATGCGAGTCGAGTTCGACGGGCGTCCGTACGCCCCCGGCACAGAGCGACACATCGACGCCCGCACCCTCGTGAGCTCGGAGCGGCAGGCCGCGACCACGTTCGCCCCCACTCCGCGTAGTGCCCTTCCCGCCTTCCACCCGGCCCCTCGCCGGGTGTAGCGGGGTACCCCGAACAGGTCCCCCCGACAGGGGACATCCCCATCAGGGGAAGGCCACGACGACACCCCGACTTCCGGCAGCAGGGCCCGGAAGCACCACGCATCCGACTCACACGCGACATCGCACAGAAACACAGGAGGTTCCCCATGAGCCGCTCCGACGTCCTCGTGGACGCCGACTGGGTGGAGGCTCACCTGGACGACGCCGACGTCGTCCTCGTCGAGGTGGACGAGGACACGTCCGCCTACGACAAGGGCCACATCCGAGGCGCTGTCAAGATCGACTGGAAGACGGACCTTCAGGACCCGGTCCGCCACGACTTCGTGGACAAGACCGGCTTCGAGAACCTGCTGTCGGCCAAGGGCATCGGCAACGACGACCAGGTCATCCTGTACGGCGGTAACAACAACTGGTTCGCCGCCTACGCGTACTGGTACTTCAAGCTCTACGGTCACGAGAACATCCGCCTGTTGGACGGTGGCCGCAAGAAGTGGGAGCTCGACTCCCGCGAGCTGGTCAAGGACGTCCCCGAGCGGGCCGCGACCGAGTACGAGGCCAAGGAACAGGACACCTCGATCCGCGCCTTCCGCGACGAGGTCGTCGAGGCCATCGGCACCAAGGCCCTGGTCGACGTCCGCTCGCCCGACGAGTTCACCGGCAAGCTGCTCGCCCCGGCACACCTCCCGCAGGAGGCGGCCCAGATCGGTGGGCACATCCCCACCGCGCGCAACATCCCGTGGGCCAAGACGGCCAACGAGGATGGCACCTTCAAGACCGCCGAGGAACTGCGCGAGCTCTACACCGAGGCCGGTGTGGACCTGGACAAGGACATCATCGCCTACTGCCGTATCGGCGAGCGCTCCTCGCACAGCTGGTTCGCGCTCCGCGAGATCGTCGGCATCCCGAACGTCAAGAACTACGACGGCTCCTGGAGCGAGTACGGCTCCCTGGTCGGCGTTCCGGTCGAGGTGGGGGAGGCCGAGCCCAAGTGAGCGACAGTTGCGGAGCCCCCGAGGGCGGTGTCGCCCTGGCCGACGTCGACGCGGGAAGCCAGGCGGTCATCCAGGGCACGGTGACACGTGACGGGCAGCCGCTGCGCGGTGCCTACGCCCGTCTGCTGAACTCCTCCGACGACTTCGTCGGAGAGGTCGCCACCGGTGACGAGGGGACCTTCCGGTTCTTCGCCACCGATGGTGCCTGGAAGGTGCGGGTGCTGGCCTCGAAGGGCTTCACCGGCGAATACCCCGTCCAGGCGGAGGTCGGCAAGGTCGTGGACGTACAGGTCCAGGCCTGACCGACGGTCGAACCACCGCAGCGCCGGTGCCGACGGAGAGATCCGTCCGGCACCGGCGCCGCGTCGTTTTCCAGGCTCAGCGCTCCCGGGGCGGTGGCGGCTCCTCATCCGGAACTTCGTACAGCTCGGCGAGCTCCCGGTTGATCGCCAGAGCCAGCCTCGCCTGGTCGAGCATCGCCTGGCGGTAGAAGGGGGAAGTGGCGGCGAAGGAGAAGGCGGCGATCCCGAACCACAGGAAGACGGAGGACCCATCCTGAACCATCGACCTGGCGATCAGGATCACAGAGTTGCCGAGAAGGAACAGGATCATGCCTGAGAAGTACCAAGGGTTCTGCCACCGGCGATTCAGGTCGGCGGCCGCACTGACGGTCAGCTGAGCCGTTTCGGGGTCGGGCGCGGGCGCACCACGGCGCAGGTACGGACGGATCCTGCGCCGTTCCGCGCCGATCGGTGCCTTGTGGGCGAGGGCGCGTTCCCTCCAGTGGGTGCGCCCCCTTCGGTGATTCCAGACATGGCCCCGTGCCACGCAGACCAGGGCGGCGACCATGAGCAGGAGTGAGAACAGAGGCAGGACGAGGGTGGGACCGGAGATGGGGGACTCCCGGGTATCCGAGGGGCGTGACCTTCGCCGGCATTATGTCGCTTCACCGGTTGCGCGGATCGTCCGGGTTCCGGCCGACGAGGGAGTCGGGTGAGCGGCCGCTCGACGCGTGGGTTTTCCACAGGTGGGGGATCGGTACTGGAAAGCGGGGGGCGGCCCTGCTTCACTGATGATCACGGCCACGCCGCTCGAAGGTCCGTGCGCGTTCCGTGTTCGAACGTCGGGCATGGCCGGCCGTGGCAAGCACGAGGGCGCCGGTACGCCGGTGCCCGAGCTTCGACCGCCCAGTGGCCGAAGCCCCCCACATGAACGATTCCCCGGCGGTCCCTCTCTGCCGCCGGCGAGGAGGTGTTCGGACGGTGCCCAAAGCACGGTCGTCGGCGAACGCGGCCCGAGGCGAGACGGGACGCACCTACCTCGGATGGCGGCACAGGATCCTCCTGCCACCACCCGGTCCCGCCCCGCGCCGTCCCGCGCCCTCGGACGCGCAGACGGTCTCCGAGGAGTGGATCGCGGGTCAGCGTGACAGCGAGGCGCAGACCAACCGTCCCCTCTACTTCGCGCTGGTCGGACTCGCCCTACCGGCGCTCCTGTTCCCGGCGCTGTGGCTGATGCGCGTCCTTCCCGGCAGTCTGGCGCTGGGCGGCGTGTTCGCCTGCGTGGCCATCGCGGCGCCCGTCGCCTTCGCGCTCGTCCAGAGCCGCCAGGTCATCTCCGAACGCCTGGAACGGGCGAAGGAACGACTGGCCGCCGAACGTACCGAGCGGGAACGGATCCTGCGCGAACGGCAACGCGAACACGCCACCCGGTACACCGAATGGCAGGCGGCCTCCCGTGCCTACGAGGCGCAACCACGCTGGTACGGCATGACCGTGCCGGCCGGCACCTCCGCGGTGGTCGTGGTGGGCGGGGGCGACACCGGGTGGTCGGCGCTGCTCACCACCGTCGGTGTCTCCCGGTTGAGGGAGGGCGGTGACCTGACGGTCGTCGACCTCACCGGGCACGGGGTCGCCCGCGAACTCGTCCGTCTCGCCCGTCGTTGCGCCGTGGAGCCGCGCAGATGGGTGCTCCCCGCCGACTTACCGCGGATGACCCTGGGAACCGACCTGGACGCCGGTCAGCGTGCCCGCGTCCTCTCCGCCGTCGCCGCGGCCACGGGGAGGGTCCAGGACGTCGACGCCGACGAGACGCTGTTGCTGCGTCTGTTGGAGGTGCTCGGCCGGAACGTGGACATCGCCCGCCTCATCGGTGGTCTGCGCGCCCTGCTGACCCCCGCCGACGACGACGCCGAGGACGACCCCGCCCTGGCCCTGCTCACCGTGGACGAACGCACCAGGGTGCGGGAACGCTGCGCGGACGACCCCGAGGTCCGTGAACGGGCCTGGGCCCTGGAAGAGCGACTCAGCCCGTTCGAAGCGGTCGGTACCCGCGCCGACGACGCCGCCTACGCCCAGGTCAAGATCATCTCCACCGACCGGGCCTCCGGGGCGGCGGCCGCGCGGGTGTACGGAACCTACGCGGTGGCGGCGCTCAGCGAGCTCCTGGAGACACGTGAACCGGGCCCGGCGGTCCCCGGGGGTAGAGCCCCACGGGTACGACCGGATCGAACCCGTACCGTGGTCGTCTGCGGCGCGGAGACACTTCCGGAGGAGGAGGTGGAGCAGGTCCTGAACGCGGCCGAGGACGGCGGTGTCGAGGTGGTCCTGATGTTCCGCGAGGCGGTGCCCGCCGCGGTCCGCCACCTGTCCGATCCGTCCTGCCTGCCCGTGGTGATGCGGCGGCCCGATCGGGACGGGAGGGTCGCGCGAGTGGTCGCCGAGGTGGTCGACGGATCCGGGAGCGACCGGGAGGACCTGGAGATCCACCGGCTCACCGAGGTGATCGGCGAGGCCGTCGGCGCTTCGGTCACCGAACTCGACGGTGACGACGAGAACGCTTCCGACGAGGAACCCCTCTTCCCCTCTCCGCACACCGAGTCCGGTGCGCTCATCCGCAACGCGGCCGCCGCGATCTCCCCGCTGGATCTGGTCAGGCATGTGAGATCCGCCACGGCCTGGGGGCGGGCCACCGCGCAGGCGGCGGAGATCGACACCCCCATCGCGTCGACGGGGGAAGAGGAGACCACGGTGCGGATCAGCGCTCTGGACGCGGAGTCGCTCCGGGAGCTGCCACCCACCGCGGCCCTCGTCCTGACCTCGGCCGGCCCGGTCCTGACCGACACCAATCCGGGTATTCTCACCCTGTCCACAGCCACCCTCGCCACCGCCGAGGACCACCGGAACCCCGGTATCGGTAGGGGCGTCGGCCGGGTCGAGGGCCCAGATGGTCCGGGTCCGAAGGCCGAGGAACCACGGCGTTCCCCGGCCGGCGGCACGAGGATCGAACCACCGGGTGACAGCGCGCGGGGCCCCGGACCCGGAAACGCATCCATGGTCGGGAACGTCCCGGAAACGCCCGAATCGGTGACCGGCGACGGTTCCGATCCGACACGGGTCCCGCCCAACCTCGGGCCGCCACCCGAGCGGTTGGACTGGCGGGTCTGAACAGCGGTGGACAATAGGCTTGGCCCGACACATCGCCCGCCGCCACAGCGCGTTCGCGCGGGTGATCTAGCGATCGTGGAGATTTGATGAGCGAGCTTTCCTTGCGCGCCCAACTGGCTTCGGTACTGGGCAGGAGCGCGGCAGGCCTGTCCAGGGCCACTGGACGCGGAGACGGCTCCGTTATCGGCGGCCGCGTCGCCCTGAAGGTCGAACCCGACCTGCTCGCCAAGCTCGCCCAGGGTCGCCGTCTCGCCCTGGTCAGCGCCACCAACGGCAAGACCACCACGACCCGTCTCATCTCGCAGGCCCTGCGTGAGTTCGGTGACGTGGCCACCAACGAACACGGCGCGAACATGCCCACCGGGCACATCACCGCGCTGGCCGCCAACAAGGCCGCCGTCAACGGCGTGCTGGAGGTCGACGAGAAGTACCTCCCGCAGGTCATCAAGGCGACCAACCCCGCCTTCGTCGTACTGATGAACCTCAGCCGTGACCAGATGGACCGCGCCTCGGAGATCAACCTCCTCGCGAAGAAGTGGCGCACCACCCTGGCGCAGAGCAACACCCACGTGATCGCCAACGCCGACGACCCCCTCGTGGCGTGGGCCGGTCTGGGCGCTCCCAACGCCACCTGGGTCTCCGCCGGCCAGCGCTGGAAGGAGGACTCCTGGTGTTGCCCCGAGTGCGGCGCCCACCTCAAGCGCGAGGTCGATCCACACTGGGAGTGCCCCGAGTGCGGCCTGGCCCGGCCTCGGACCACCTGGGCGGTGGACAACGACTCCGACACCCTCATCACCCCCGAGGGGCAGCAGATCAAGCTCCGCCTCAACCTGCCGGGTGACGCCAACCGCTCCAACGCGGCGATCGCCGCGGCCACCGCCGCCGCCTATGGCATCCACCCCGAGCGCACCGTCGAACGCCTCCGCGACATCACCTCGGTGGCGGGCCGCTACACCTCCGTGGTGACCATGGGCGTGGAGGTTCGCCTCCTGCTCGCCAAGAACCCGGCCGGATGGCTCGAATCCTTCGCCGTCCTCGACCCGCCGCGGGTTCCGGTCATCCTGGCGGTCAACGCCCAGGTCTCCGACGGTAAGGACACCTCCTGGCTGTGGGACGTGGACTACAGGGTCCTGCGCGACCGTCGGGTCTTCATCATGGGTGAGCGTCGTACCGACCTCGCCCTGCGGCTGGAGACCGACGAGGTTCCCTTCGAGGTCGCCGAGCGGGTGGACGAGGTTCTGGCCAAGCTCAAGGCAGACCGTCCCGACATCACCAAGGTCGACGTCATCGCCAACTACACCGCCTTCCAGCAGATCCGCACCGCGTACGGCCGCATCCAGTAGGAGACCCAGCCATGTCGAACAACAGCAGCGCCCTGCGGATCGTGTGGATCTACCCCGACCTGCTCAGCACCTACGGGGACCAGGGCAACGTCCTCATCCTCAAGCGTCGCGCCGAACTGCGCGGCATCCCGACCGAGGTCGTACAGGTCAACTCCAGCGACTCCGTGCCCGAGCAGGGTGACGTCTACCTGCTCGGCGGTGGCGAGGACCGGCCGCAGATCCTGGCCGCCGAGCGTCTTCGCGCCGACGGTGGTCTGGCCCGGGCCGCCGCGCGCGGCGCCTGCGTCTTCGCGGTCTGCGCCGGTTACCAGATCATCGGTGAGAGCTACGGCGACAACGACGACAATCCGCTCCCCGGCGTGGGCATCCTCGACATCCGCAGCGGCCGTGGTCAGAGCCGCGCCGTGGGCGAGATCGTCGCCGACGTCGACCCCGCCTTGGGCGTGGGTCGGATCACCGGGTTCGAGAACCACCAGGGCCGGACCGCCATCGGTCCGCAGGCCCGACCGCTGTCCACCACGGTGAAGGGCATCGGCAACGACGACCGCACCGAGGGCGCCTACCAGGGCCAGGTGCTCGGTACCTACCTGCACGGGCCGGCCTTGCCGCGCAACCCGCAACTGGCCGACCTGCTGTTGCGTTGGCGTGTGGGGCAGTTGAACCCGCTGCCCCCGGCCTGGGGCGAGCGTCTGCACGACGAACGCCTGACGGCGGCTCTTCGCTAGAGACTCGATCGGCCCGGTGGGAGTCCTTCCCATCGGGCCTTCGTGTGTCCGGAGCCGGTGGGCACCCTCGCCGGTCACCAGCGGTGGCGTTGGAACAGGGGGGAGACACGGCCCATCCCCAGCACATGGGCGAATTCGTGGTGGGTGAGACCGTTCTCCCGGTGGGAGACGGGGGCGCGCCAGTGGGGTTCCGGCCGTGTGGGCGCGCGGTCGTCGGGGCTCTCTCGGTCAGGGCCGACGAATCGTCTCAGTCTGACCCAAAGGTCCACCGGTCGGTCGATTCCGCTCATCCACGTCCCCCGATTCGTTCGTGCCGCGCAGGCCTTCAGGGGAAGATAACGAGTGGGTCGGGCTCCGCGGGTGGTAACCGATGAAGAACCACCGATAACCCTCCGTGGCGAGGGTCGGATTTCGGTCGAGGGTGGGCAAACGGGGCACAATTTCGGAATGTCCGTGCTGTGGTATGTGTCACACGGGTATGAGTGCCACCGATCCGCCCCCAGGTTCCGTCGGCCGCTTCGGACGGTCCGCACGTGTCCTCGCGATCCCCGTCGCCGTGCTCGTGGCGGCCGGTGGGTGCACGGCGGCGTTGGCCGCCATGGGCGGGCTGCCGACCCCCGATGTGCGGATCGTGGTGGGAGAGGAGGATCGCGACCCGGCGGGAAGCGGGTCGGAACAGGGCGCGCGGTCCGATCCGGAGACCTCGCCCGCGCCCTCCGCGGAACCGACCGAGGAACCGAGACAGCCGGAGGCGTCCGGTCCCGGGCAGCAGGCGGACCCTTCCGAATCCGTGCCGCTGTCCTCCTTCAACGGATCCTCGACGTCGGTCGGTCCGTTCCGGGTGGAGGTCGAGGTGGCCTACACCGACAGCACCATCACCGACGGGATGGGCACGAACGCCACCGCCCCCTCGGGCATGACGTACTACATCTACCGGCTCAACGTCACCAACGAGGGTTCCTCACCGGCGATCTTCGACAGCAACGGCACCCGGGGCCACACCACGGACGGGGAGACCTTCGCCAACGATCCCGATGCCGAGTGGACCGTGGCCCATGACTACTTCTGGGACGAGATCAACCCCGGCACCACGGTCACCACGCACCTGATGTTCCTGGCGCCCGAGGGCACCGATTTCGACCACGTTCTGGTCTCCGGGCAGAGCGACCTACGACCTTCCTGAAGCCCTACCGAGGTCGGCGACGCAGATCGATCTGGGCGTTGGCCCCGGTGTCCGGGTCCACGATGACCTCCTGGCCGGCGGCGATACCGTCCACCGCCAGAACGGCGTCGATCGGCGCCGTCCGCTTGACCAGCCCCAGCGCGATCGGCCCCAACTCGTGGTGGCGGGCGGAACTGCCCACGCGGCCGATCCGACGCCCCTCCAACTCGATGTCGGCGCCCACCACGGGGAGCCGCTCCCTGGTGCCGTCCAGGTGCAGCAGCACCAGGCGGCGCGGGGGACGACCCAGGTTGTGCACCCGGGCCACCGTCTCCTGCCCGGGGTAGCAGCCCTTCTCCAGATGCACGGCGGAACCGATCCAGTCCATCTCGTGCGGAATGGCGCGCTCGTCGGAGTCCAGACCGGCCCGAGCCCGGTGCGAGGCGATCCTGTGCGCCTCATAGGCCCACATGCCGGCCGGTCGGGTTCCCGCCTCCGTCAGCTTCCTCGCGGTGGTCACGAGCTCCTCGGAGGGCACGAACAGGTCGATCTCGTGCTCGGTGGCCCGGGTGACCGGACCCTCCACCACGGCCAGTGCCTTGTCCCGGTCCGGGCCGAGCAACGTCAACACCGAGAGCGAGTCCGAGAGGTCCTCGACCTCCACCCGCAGCATGAACACCATCGAGTCCAGGAACCGGGCCGTCTCGGCGGCGTCACCCGGCTCGGTGTGCATCCAGGTGGACTCACCGTCGTCCACCATCGACAGGTGGTGCTTCAGCCGGCCACGCGCGTCCATGATCAGCGCCTCGGTGCCGACACCCGGGGCCAGGTCCCGGGTCAGCTGGCTGGTGAGGTCGTTGAGCCAGCCAAGACGGTCGGGTCCGCTCACCCGCACCACACCCCGGTTGCTCCGGTCGACCCAGGCGCTGGAACGTTCGATCGCGCGGCCCTCGTGCGAGGGGTCGCCGTAGTGCGCGGCGACGTCGGTGTCGGGGGTCTCGGCGCTCACGGCACCGGGTGTGGTCAGCAACGGCGAAGTCATACCGCCGAGGGTATCCGCCCCGTCCAAGAGGACACAGGGGCGCGATCGACCTGGGGATACAGATCACAGAAAATCACTTGCCCGCCACCGTCCACGAGACGTAGTTTGGCGGCACGCAGGAAAGGAGGTGGTCCAGAACATGATTGACCCTAGGACCGGCGAGGTGGCCGTCCGCTAGGACGACGCCGAGCATTCGCTCGACGTACGTCGTAGGCGAATCCCAGACGGACACCCGAACCCCGGGCTGTCGGACCTAGTCCGATCCGACCCTCTCGTAGGAGCCGGCCCGGGGTTCGTCCATGTCCAGACCCCGAACGGGCCTACTTGCCGTCGTTCGGCTCGATCTCGGCCACGCGCTTGAGTTGGGCGGACATGTACGACTGAAGCCCCAGGTCGCGGGCGGCCAGATCCCACGCGTAACCCAGGGTCTGGCTTCCGTCGTTGAACAGCCCGTACAGGCGGTGCGACCCCTGTACCTCCAGACCGGTGATGGTGCGCACGATCCCGGCGCTTCGCATCTCCACCCGGTTGGCGAACACGTTGCCCTCGTAGGACTCCAGGTAGCCCTCGTTGTGGGCGATCATCACCTCGAGGTGGACGATGTTGTTCTCGTCCTGCGCCGCGTACTGGGCGGTGTCCCCCTTGGAGAGCGCACGCCAGTACCCGGATTCCTCGGTGACCAGCTCGCCGGTGGTCCCGTCCGAGTTCATCCGCCAGACCTTGGCGCTGTAGGCCATGTAGGGCAGCCCCGCGCGCGGGGTGAACTCGACCTCCTGGCCGAACTGGAACTTCTCCTCTTCCACATATCCGGCGACGCCGACGCCCTCCCAACGTCCGAACAGGAAGGACAGTTTCGCCAGATCAGGGTGTACCGCAGCGTCCATAACCCCCGAGAGTAGCGCGCGGCGGAGGTGCCGGTGACCGCTCGCGCGAAGGCATCCGTCACCGCCACCCTCGGGTCCCGGACCGGACATGCCCAATTGGCCCGGCTTTCTCGGAGAACTGGTAAAGATGGTTGACGGACGCGGTGGGTCCTCGGGGCTCGGATCCGCACCGCGGTCCCCCGACCTCCGACACGATTTCCGAACACGATTCCAAAGGGGCTGCCTGTGTTGCTGGTGATCGGTTCGGCGTTGCTCGTCGTCGCGGTGGTCCTCCTGCCACTCGCCTTCGTCGCCCTGCGTCGCTGGCGGCGTCAGCGTGGTCTCGCGCTGCTCCTTCCCGCCGCGGTCGCCGAGCACGAAGGCAAGCGCGTGACCCTCACCGGCGTGGCCGCGCCGGGCCCCGCCGGTGCCATCGAATCCGGGCTGGCGGGTGTCGAGTGCGTCTGGCACGGTCACGAGGTCCTGCGGCACTACCGGCCGTTGGCCCGCGGTCAAGTCGACGGGCAGGTCGGCGAGCGCGCCTGCGACTCCATCGCCGACTACGGCTCCGACGACCTCTTCGGTCTGGTGGGGGAGGGGCGCCCGGGGGACGCGCAGCGCATCTTCGTCGACCCGGCGGACACCGAACCGCAGGAGGCCGAACTCTGCCTCAAACGCCAGGTCGGCCGCCCCCAGCCCGGTGTGGCCGCCACCGCGGACGACCTCCTGCCCAGGGTTCGAGGTCGCATCTCCGGTGTCTTCCGGGGCGAGACCATCGAGTTCGAGTACCGCGAGTGGATCATCCGTACGGGTGCTTCGGTACGCGTCACCGGACGCGTCCACACGCGTGATGGCCGCGTCGTATTGGCCGGCTCGGACGAGGACCCGCTCACCATCGAACACGGTGTGGTCGAACGGGCAACGCGGGTCTCTCCGCGTCGGACCGAGGCCCTGGGCCTGTCCGTCGGGTTCCTGTTCTCCGCCATCGTGGGAACCGTGCTCCTCCTGATCGGCCTCTCGGTAGGCTGACGGACATGTCTCGTTCTTTGGTGATCAAGGTCACGGCCGGCGCGGATGCTCCGGAACGGTGCAATCAGGCGTTCACGGTCGCGACCGCGGCGGTGACCGCCGGCGTCGAGGTCTCCCTCTGGCTGACCGGGGAGTCCGCGTGGTTCGCGGTCCCCGGACGCGCCGAGACCTTCGAACTCGAACACGCCGCTCCGTTGCGGGACCTGCTGGCCGCGGTGCTGGCGGCCGGCCGGGTGACTGTGTGCACCCAGTGCGCGGCCCGACGCGACCTCACCCAGGACGACCTGATCGACGGCGTGCGCATCGCGGGCGCGCAGAGCTTCGTCGAGGAGACCCTCCAGGACGGGGTCCAGGCGCTGGTCTACTGATCCGCCCCGGAAAAACGAAGGTGCCCGTACCACCGTTGGAGGTACGGGCACCGATGTCGTCGTGGGGCGTTACTTCTTGCCCTGGTTGGCGACGGCCTCGATGGCGGCCTTGGCGGCCTCCGGGTCGAGGTAGGTGCCGCCCGGGTTCGTGGGCTTGAAGTTCTCGTCCAGCTCGTAGACGAGCGGGATGCCGGTGGGGATGTTCAGCCCCGCGATGTCGGCGTCGCCGACCCCGTCCAGGTGCTTGACCAGCGCGCGCAGCGAGTTGCCGTGCGCGGCGACCAGGACGGTCTTGCCCGCGGCCAGCTCCGGGACGATGTTGTCGTACCAGTACGGCAGGGCGCGGTCGAGTACGTCCTTGAGGCACTCGGTACGCGGCAGCAGCTCCGGCGGCAGGAGTTCGTAGCGGACGTCGTCGGACTGCGAGTAGGGGTCGTCGTCGGCGATGGGCGGTGGGGGAGTGTCGTAGGAACGACGCCAGATCATGAACTGCTCTTCGCCGTACTCCTCACGGGTCTGAGCCTTGTCCTTGCCCTGAAGCGCGCCGTAGTGACGCTCGTTGAGGCGCCAGGAGCGCTCGACCGGCAGCCAGTGCAGGTCGGCGGTCTCCAGCGCGAGGTCGGCGGTGCGGATGGCGCGCTTGAGCAGCGAGGTGTGCAGCACGTCCGGGGTCACCCCGGCGGACTTGAGCAGCTCGCCGCCACGGCGGGCCTCGTCCTCGCCCTTTGCGGACAGGTCCACGTCCACCCAGCCGGTGAACAGGCCCTTCGCGTTCCAGACACTTTCACCGTGTCGCAGCAGTACCAGAGTTCCCATGGGGGCAAGCCTAGTCACTCGAAGTCCCGGCCGGTTCGGCCAGGTGGGCGAAGGCGCGCAGATTCCGGGTGTCGTGGCCGCGTTCGAGGCGCCACTTCCACTCCTTGCGGATCGCCGAGGCGAATCCCAGCTCCAGCGCCGTGTTGAAGTTCTCGTCCGAGTAGGTGAGCACGCACCCCAACAGCCGGTCGACCTCGTCGACGGTGACGCCGCCCAGGGGGAGCCGGCCACGGATGTACACGTCGCCGACCTCGTCCGAGGTGAACGCCATCCCGTACATGTCGGAGCCGCGCCGGGTCAGCCACTGGTAGAACCCGGCGTGGTTCTCGTCCGGTCGCCGACAGAAGAACGAGGTCAGGGTGAGGCTGTGCGGGCCGGCCTCCAACCACACCAGGGTCTTGAGCTTGGCCGTGCCCGGGATGGTGACCAGGAACGAACCCTCACGTGGGCGTTCGACCTCCAGCTCGGCCTCGCGCACCGCCTGTTCGATCGCCTTGATCGCGTTCTCGCGCGCCGTCGTCTCCGCCACGTGCCTTCCCTTCTCCTCCACGGCCGTCCCCGTCATCGGCATGCCGCCTCGGCCAGCGGGAGCGCGCGCGGGGTCAGGGCCGACCGGTACGCGTCCAACAGGTCGTCCACGGTCCGCGACCAGCTCAGGGTGGCCGCGTGTTCCGGTGCGGCCTCCGCCAGCTTGGCATGCCAGGCCGGTTCGCGAATCAACCGGTGCAGCTCGGTGGCGTAGTGGCGCGGGTCGTGCCCGTCCACCAGGACGCCCGACACCCGGTCGGAGACGGCCGTGGTCAGGCCACCGACGCGGGCCGCCACGACCGGGGTGCCACAGGCCTGTGACTCCACGGCCACCAACCCGAAGGACTCCGAGTAGGAGGGCACCACCGTCACGGTCGCGGCCCGGTAGAAGTCGGCCAGGCGTCGACGGTCCTGGGGCGGTTCCAATCGCACCACGTCGGCCACTCCGAGTGACCGGGCCAGGTCGGTGAGCATGCGGGGCTCGTGCATCCCCCCGCCGGACAGGCCGCCGACCACGCCCACCACGAGGCGATCGCGCAGGGAGGGGTCCTGTTCCAGGAGTTCGGCGGCGGCGCGGATGAGTACGTCCGGGGCCTTCAGCCGTTGCACCCGGCCGACGAAGAGCAGCAGGTGGGCGTCCCGGGGCAGGCCGATCCGTTCCAGGGCCTCGGCGCGAGGTCCGGGCGAGAAGGTGTCCAGATCCACACCGGGCGGGATCGTATGGAGCTGTTCGGGTCGGGCGCCGTAGAAGTCCGAGAGCTGGAGGGCCTCGTCTGCGGTGTTGGCGATGAGCCGGTCGGCCTGGCGGACCAACTGGTCCTCGCCGCGTACCCGGTCCTCCGGTTCGGGGGAGTCGCCTTCGGCGAGGGCGGCGTTCTTCACCCGGGCCATGGTGTGCATCGACTGCACCATCGGCACGCCCCAACGGCGCGCGGCCACGACCCCGGCCTTGCCGGACAGCCAGTAGTGGCCGTGCACGAGGTCGTAGTGGCCCGGTTCGGCCTGTGCCTCGGCCCGCATCATTCCGAAGATGAACGGACACAGGTGTTCGGCGAGGGTGTTCTTGTCCAGGCGCCCGTAGGGGCCAGCGTGCACGTGCCGCACGTTCACCCCGGGAGCGAGTTCGACCACGGGCGGCAGCGACGGCCTGGTGGCCCTGGTGAACACGTCCACCTCCACGCCGCGCTCCGCCATCCGGCGTGCCACCTCGACCACGTAGACGTTGAGCCCTCCGGCGTCACCGGTACCGGGCTGGTCGAGCGGGGAGGTGTGCAGGCTCACCGTCGCGATCCTCAAGGGGACCGCCGCCTGATCACCCAACGGAACGAGTCCGGACACCGGTGGTCCCTCCAGGTCGCGTGTGCGGGCAGTAGTCGTCAACAGCGACGAAGGTACACACTGTTCCCGACCGGCCTGTCCCAGGGGGCGGGGGTTGACCCGGGTGGGGGTCAGGGGGTAGAGGCCCAGCCGGCGACGAGGAAGTCCGCGACATCGGGGAACGTGCGTTTCCAGGTGCGCAGATCGTGGCCGCCGCGGGGACGCAGGGTGGTGACCGTCATACCGTGCTCGGTGAGCAGATCGGAGAAGCGTTCGGCCTCTCCCTGGATCCGCCCCTCCTGGAGAGGAGTGTGGTCCTCACGCCCCTCGACCAGCATGAAGCGCAGGTCGCGCACCTCCTCGGGTTCGAGGAGACGATCAGGGGAGTGCGGATCGGTGTCCGTACCGAGGACGCCGTGCGGGTCGTCGACCCGGAAGTACCCGGCCCAGCTCACCACCTGTGAGTACAGGGCGGGGTTGCGCAGGGCGAGGGCGGCCGCGCCGTAACCGCCCATGGAGAAGCCGCCGATAGCCCTCAAGGAGCGTGGACGAGGATGCTCCCCCTCCACCGCGGTCACGGTCGGGCCGGTGACGAAGCTCTCCAAGGCGAAGCTCCCGTCGTGGGCGTCGGCCCATTCGGTGGTGGACCCGTCCTCGACCTGACCGTGCGGGGCGGCGATCACGAACTCGACCCCGCTGCGGCACATCTGGCGGTCCATCAGTTCGCCAACGCCCGCGTCCATCAGGGTCCGGTGACCGGATGAGGATCCGTGGAGAAGGTAGAGCACGGGAAGGTCGGCGCTGTCCGGTCCGGGGGGTCTGCGGATCCACACGGAACGGCCTTCGTCACCGGTGGCGGCTGTGTCGGGGAGGGTGACCACCTCGTCGCGCCCGGGCTCGTCGCAGACCGCGACGTCGCCCGGACGGGGCAGCGCCGCCGGGGTGGAGTCGGCGTCGGGCGGGACACGCATCTGACCGGTGGCGAGTTCGGGTTCGGTCTCGGACAGGTGGTGTCCGATCCGCTCGACCAGCCGTTCCGGCGGGGCGGTGGCCAGGGACGCGGCGACCACGGCCACGGCACAGGAGGCGAGGAGCACGGTGGCGCGTCGGGAGAAGGAGACGAACACGTCGCAACCTCAAGGGTCGGGGGCAACCGGTGACCGCACGCGAAGCGGTCAGGGAATGTCACCCATTGTAGTCTTCTTGAAGCTCTCCGTGTGCGCGGGTCTTCGGGTGTCGCCGTGGAGGTCCGCGGCCCCGGACGCCGATCGGCTTTCGTCGACGCCTCAGACGGACACGGGGTGCCGCAGCCGAAGCGACTCCGGGTACGGGCGAAGGTAGGTCTGTTCGCTCGCCCACGTGACGTCCTCCGCCGTGCAGTGGTGTCGCAGCAGGGCCACGGGCAGGCTCAGTGGAGCGTTGCCCCGCCGATAGTCCTCGATCCCGGCCAACAGATCGTGCCTGCGCGTGTCGTCCAGCAACGGACTGATCATCCCGAAGACGTGCTGGAGGGCGTTGGCGTGCTTGCCACGACTCGTCCTGACGGCCAACGCCCGATGGAACGCCTCGGCGTAGGTCGCCGCCGTCTGCTCGCGGTCGTGCGCGCCGGCCTTCGCCACGACCCGCCCGGTCTCGCGGTACCCGTCCGGGGAGTGCGCCATCAACTGGAGTTTGTGCCGCGTATGGAACGCCACCAGGTCGCGTACGGCCCACTCGCCCTCGATGAGGGCGCGCAGCCGCGCGTGCGCGAACACCCGTTCCACGAAGTGCTCACGAAGGACGGCGTCGGACAGGCGCCCCTGCTCCTCCACCGGCAGTGCCGGCAGCAGCGTGGTGAGCCGCTCGGCGAAGGCGCCGCGGCCGGTGCCGCGCAGCCGGTTCCCGGCACCGTCGAAGACCGGTAGGGAGAACAGGCCACAACTCGGCGACTTGTTCTTGAGGACGTAGCCGTCGAGTCGGGCCAGTCGATCGAGGTGTCGATTCGCGACGTTCGAGAGATCGTCGGAATGGTCGGTTCCGGTCGCACTGGAGATCACTCGCGCCGATCCCTCTGAGTCCTGTAGGCGCAGGGTCGGGCGAGGGACCCCCAACCCGATCTCCGCTTCCGGGCAGACCGGGAGCCAATCCACGTGCCGGCTCAGTTCGTCGGTGAGGAAACGGTTTCGCGAGTGGCCGCCGTTATAACGCACAGAGGCGCCGAGCAGGCAGCTGGACACTCCGACGACGGGGCGAACGAACGTATCCATTCCGGGGCCCTACCCGGTGGAGCCTGCCGTAACCACCGACGATCTCTTTGAGTAGTGTGTCGAACACCTTAAGTGAAGGAGGTCTCTTGGTCGCTCCCGTGCTCGTGCTCTTCACCCAGGATCTTCGCCTGAACGACCACCCCGCGCTGACCACGGCCCTGGGAACCGGCGGAGCGGTGGTCCCGCTCTTCGTTCTCGACCACGCCCTACTGCGACGCGCGGCCCGCAACCGGCTCGCCCACCTCGCCGAGGCCCTCGCCGACCTGCGTTCGGGACTGCGCGCCGTGGGCGCGGACCTCGTGGTCCGCCGAGGCGACACGGTCACGGAGACACTCGCCCTCGCCCGGGAGACCGGCGCCGGGACCGTCCATCTGAGCGCGGGCGTGAGCCGCGTGGCGGACCGGCGGCTCACCCGGCTCCGCGAGTCCGGGTTGGTCGCGCGTACCCACGCCGGGCTCACAGTGGTGCCACCGGGAGACATCACCCCGACCGCGGGTGACCACTACAAGGTGTTCACCCCCTACTGGAGGGTCTGGGAGGGCACCCGATGGCGGGAGACCCTGCCCGCCCCCGAACGGGTCCCCCCGCTCGAAGGACTCGACCCCGGACGCCTGCTCGCGCCCGACGACCTTTCACGCGAAGGTGTGGGAGCCCTCTCCCCTGAACGGCAGGCGGGCGGATGGACCCGGGCGCGTGAACGACTCCGTGCCTGGCTCGACTCGGGTCTCGCCGACTACGGTGACCGGAACGACGACCTTGCCGGTGCGGCGACCTCTCATCTGTCCGCCGACCTGCGCTTCGGTTGCCTGTCCCCGCTGGAGGTCGCCCGCGCCGCACGCGATCTTCCAGGGGGTTCCGAGTACGTTCGCCAACTCGCCTGGCGCGACTTCCACCACCAGGTCACCGCGGCCTTCCCCGACATCACGATTCGGGACTACCGGCCTCGTGGTCGCGAGTGGCGAGAGGACCCCGACGCCCTCGCCGCCTGGAAGGAGGGGCTTACCGGGGTGCCGATCGTGGACGCCGGGATGCGCCAACTGCTTCGCGAGGGTTTCATGCACAATCGCACCCGAATGATCACCGCGTCCTTCCTCACCAGGACCCTGCGCGTTCACTGGCGGGAGGGGGCCGCGCACTTCGACGCCCACCTGACCGATGGTGACGTGGCCGACGACTACGGCAACTGGCAGTGGGTGGCCGGAACCGGCAACGACACCCGACCCGGTCGGGCCTTCAACCCCTCCCGGCAGGCCAAGAGGTTCGACCCCGAGGGTGTCTACGTGCGTAGGTACGTGCCCGAACTCGCCGACCTGTCCGGTGCCCGCGCCCACAGCCCGTGGTCGGAGGGATCCGGCGAAGGTGTCGAGGGGTATCCGCCTCCGATCGCCGACCCCGGCCGACTGTGAGGCGAGACCGGGGTCGGCGCGCGACTAGGAGTTGTAGTGGCCGCAATTGGGGCAGGTGCGCACCCCGGGGTTGAGGTACTCACCGCATCTTTCGCACAGGCCCACGATGGGCTTGTCGTGTTTGGGGGACATGTGCGGTGCCCCCTGGTGAACGGGCCTCAAGGGTCATCCTTCCGTTTCGGCCAGCCCGTCGATGATGTCGTCCAAGACCAGTGACCGGTCAGAACCCGACATCAAACGCAGTTCCCGGAGCGCGGGAACGGTGTCGACACCTTCGGGCCCCGTCACCGTGCACACGCGCATGCAGTGCTGGGTGGGGGCCCACCAGAAGTCCCGTTCATCGATGGGGGCGATGCGGTACACCGTCGCGGGGTACTGGGACGGTCTGCTGGGTGAGTGCCATTGCTGGACACGGGCGAGTACGAATCCGGTGATCAGGGAATCGAAGACGCCGTCCGACGCCAGGTCGGTCAACGCGTTCTTGTCGCCCTCGGCGCGGCAGGCGTCACACCCGGCGAGTTCCGCGCGCAGGAGCCAACGGGCACGCGCGTGACCCACCTCTGGGTTCTTGAGCTTGCTCGGATGCCGGTGTCCCATACACGGGAGCGTACGACGCCCGGGGAAGCCGCGATAGCCGGGCCCCGTGGGGATCTCGGTGCCCGCGCGGAGCACCGGCCGCAAGCACCCTTCGGACCCTGTCATCGAGGACTCAATACCCTTGCTCACAAGCCATCTTGAATTAACGTGGGGGTGCCACAGGCAGTACTACCACCCGTCGTAGACTCATGACTATGAATCGGCTTGGCGAACTTGAACGCGCGGTGATGGATGTACTGTGGGCACGCAACGAACCAATGACGGTTCGTGAGGTCGGCAAAGCGCTCGCAGAGCGGGACCTGGCGCACACGACCGTCATGACCGTGCTCGACAGACTCGCCAAGAAGAAGGTCGTCACCCGGGCACGTGAGGGCCGTGCGTGGCGGTACCGTCCGGCTGCCAGCCGTGAGAACTACGTGTCCGAGTTGATGTTCGACGCACTCGGTCAGACGGTCGACCGTGACGCGGCCCTGGCCGCCTTCGTCCAATCCATGGACGGTCAGGAGGCTGAAGCGCTCAGGCGCGCACTCGCGGAAACCGAGCAGCCAAGGAACTAGTCCGAATGGTCAGTGCCGCACTCCTCACTCTCGTCGCGGTCAGCTGCCTCATCGCCATGGAAGCTCTCCACCGGGCGAAGTGGCCCTCCCGCGGCCCCTACACGGCGGTCATCGCCTGGCAGGCCCTCGGCCTGGCATGGGGTGTGTCCACCATCGGCGCGCTGTTGGCCTACGGGCTTTCCTCGTACCGACTCGGTGCCGCCGGCGGCAGCATGGCCATGCTCGCCGACCTGGTCAGCGGAGAGTTCCTGCTCGCCGAGTTCTCCCAGGGGCTGGAAGGCATCAGCCACCTGGCCGCCGTCACACTGGCCGTGATCCTCACCCTGGTCCTGTTCTGCGGACTGGTGGCCTCCTTCGTCCAGGTTCTGCGCGTTCGTAGACGCCACCACGACCTCCTCGAACTCGTCGCCAGCGATCACCCCGACGTTCCCGGCGCCCGAGTGGTCGACCACCCCGCCGCCGCCGCGTACTGTCTGCCGGGCGTCCTGCGATCCCAGGTGGTCATCAGCGCGGGCGCCCTGGAAGTACTCGACAACCGCGAGCTCGCCGCGGTCCTCGCCCACGAGCACGCCCACCTGCGTCAGCGTCACGACCTCGTGCTGCTGCCCTTCTCCTCCCTCAAGCGGGCCTTCCCCCGTGTCCACCTCGTACGCACCTACTACGAGAGCGTCGCGCTGCTCATCGAGATGTGCGCCGACGACCAGGCCGTGCGCAAGAGCTCCTCGCGGGAACTGGCCATGGCGCTGCTGCGTTTCGGTGCCGCCGGGGCCGCGCCCGTCCCGGCCGGCGCGATGGCGGCCGTACGTCCCGCCGAACCCTCGGTGATGCGCCGGGTCAACCGCCTCCTGCGTCCCGACGACGAACTCCCGTACCACGCGGGCGCGGTCATCATGGGCTCCTCCGCCTTCCTCCTGGCGACGGTCACCTGCCTCTGGAACATTCCGGTCTGACCCTCCGGGCACGATTATCGACGCCGATCCGTTTACCGTGGAGAGCGGGCGGACCCCCGTTCGATCACGCGTAGCTCTGGAGTGAGTCTTGTTTTACTGGATCTGGCAGCTCGTCTACCTGGTGACCTTCGTGGCCAGCCTCTACGCGTTGATCGAGGCGCTGCGGACACCGGCGCAGGCCTTCGAGATCATGGACAAACAGACCAAGAAGCTCTGGGTCATCCTGACCGGTGTGGCGTCGGGACTGTCCCTTCTCGCGGTCCTGAGCGGCACGGGCATGTTCGTCATCCTGGGTCTGGTGGCCACGCTCATCTTCCTGCTGGACGTGCGTCCCGCGGTCAAGGGCATGGGCGGAAACCAGAACAACGGTCCCTACGGGCCCTGGTAGGGGTCCGAACCCCCGCTCTGCGATGGTCGTTCCGCGGGCATGACCTGCCACATGGCCTCCGCGTAGGCGGGATCACCGGTGTAGTCGGAGTGGCCGAGGATCTCCGGACGGCGGGCCTCCCCGGGGAGGGCGTCGTAGGAGCGTGGGTCCGGCAGTGGTTCGACCGTCGGCACGACCAGCTCCTCCCCGGCGGGGCCGGAGCGACGTACAGGTCCCGCGATGGCGTCGGTGACCCGCCACAGGTTGCGCCAGGACGACACCCTCCCCTTCAGGTCGGTGAAGGCCACCGGCCCGAAGTAGGCGGGGAAGTAGCGGGAGTACAAGCGGTCCAACGGGGACCCGTGGGTGATCAGCGAGACCCGGTCGGCGCACTCCTGCGGCAACTGCCACACCGTGGCCGCCGCCAACACCGAACCCTGCGAGTGCCCGGACAACACCACCCCGGTGTCCTCGTCGGCCATCCTGCGCACCCTCGCCACGAGCTGGGGGACGGCGCGTTCGGCGTAGGACGGGGGCGCCAGCGGGTGGGCCGCCCGTGGCCAAAAGGTGCCCACGTCCCACACCGCTCCCACGGCCTGACGGGTCGGCCGGTCCCGGTAGGCGCTGCGGCCGATCCACACCAACGCCACGAGGGCGGCCCCGCCCAGCAGTGAACCCACGGCCACCAGCGCGTCCAGGGCGTCTTGGGCCACGCCCTGCAATCCGCCGGTGACCGCCATGGGGGCGTCCAACGGTCCGGCCTCCAGGTTTCCGGTGGCGATCGAGTACAGGGCCAGCCCCACCAACGGCACGACCGGCAGCAGCAGGGCGCCCAGGATCTTCGGTAGCGCTTCGGTCATCCGGCCCACGGCGCGGGCACGCGCGATGTCCCACGTCCGCCGGTCCCGGACACTGCGCGAGTACAGCGCGGTGACCTTCGGCAACTGGGCTCGTACCGCCCCGCGCAGCCACAGGGCCAGGACCACCACCACGATCAGCACGATGATCGCCTGGAAGGCGAAGGCCAACTGCAGCCAGGAGTAGGCGGTGGGCGGGGACAGCGCCAGACAATCGGCCTCGGGGGCGTCCATCGAGCCGCAGCCGCTCAACCACCGTGACCCCTGGTAGACCAGGGCCGCGGAGAAGGCGCCGCCGAGCAGGGTGCCCAGCGCCGCGGTGGACGGACCGGCCAACCCCCGCATCGCGGTGTGCCGATGTGGTCGGTCCACGGAGAACAGCACCAGCGCCGCCACCAGCAGGATCACCACCAAGGTGCCCTGCACGGCGAAGAGGGTGTTGAGCATGGTCCCGCTGCCCGGGAGCCGCCCCTCGGTCACCCAACCCGGCCGTGGCCAGACGGTGTACACCGCGACGGCCGCGGTCAGCCCCAGGGTGGTGTCGCGCAGCACGCGACACAGTCGATCGGCGCGCGCGTTCCACCGAGCGTCCTTGCCCGGGACCAACACGCTCAACGTGCTCAGCAGCGCCACGAGCGCCAACAGGCCGGCCAGACCCGCACCGACCGTCCACAGACCCGGCACGTCCGGAATCGGTGCTCCGCGCCCGCCCAGGTCGTGCAGTAGCGGCGGCAGGAGCAGCAGCGCCGCCACGGTGCCCACCGCGATCGCGATGTGCGCCGACCGCAGCCGCGCCATGATCTCGCTGTTGCGCCAGAAGTCGGGGTGGCTGAGCGGGGCGTCCTCGGAGTACCGGGGCGGAACCGGTCCGGTCACCACCTCGTAGTCGGCCGCGGTACGTCGGGACAACCGCCACAACACCACCACGACCACCGTCGGCAGTACCGCGCCCACCAGCAAAGACCTGCCCGGCGCGGACAGCGGGGAGGACGCGGAGGCGAGGAAGGCCAACCACGGCCGCGCGCGCACGCACTCCTCGCCCTGGCCGACGCACTGCCAGGCGACCAGGTCCATCCCCACCCCGGCGGCGGCCAGGACGATGAGCATGGTCAGCGAGAGCGCCAGCAGTCGTACCCCGGCCCCGTAGGCGATGTTGGCCACTCGGCGGGTTCCGGTCTGACCGTCGTCCATCCGCCCCGGCCGCATCCAGTAGGCCACGTTGAGCATCATGAACGGCGTCAACAGGAGCCAGAAGGCGCGCGAGGAGGCGCCCGAGGTGAGGTTGCCCCAGGCGAAGATCTCCCGACGCACCCCGGGCAGGGTCTCGGTGTCCGGCTTTCGTCGCCACCGGAAGAACCCGGCCAGCCGGTCGCCGCCCACACGCATGGCGGGCTCCACGTCCAAGAGCTCCTCCGCGTGCCCGCCACTCACCCCATGGACACGCAACTCCACGCGGTCTCGGGCGCCCGAGGGAGCACCATCGGAGCGGGCGGGGGTGCGAGGGGCGGATGCGCGGGTGGGGTTCTCGTGGAGGGGTTCGGCTGTGTCCGGCATGTCAGCATCCTGCCACGCAGAGTCGCCGTGAAACAGCGTGTTCCGCCGGCCTGTGGACAACTCGCGGGGCCGGAACCGGCCCGCCGGGATTCGTGGCGGCCCGCGGGACGGTTCACTGCACCCGCGACTCGTCCTCCACGTCCCAGGTGTTGCACGCCCCCGGTGACTGCTCCTCCCACCCGGAGCGGGTCCACCCGACACTGTTCTCCGGGGAGCCGTGCGTACGCTTCTCGTCCGGCTCGCCCTCCCGGTCCGCGGTCGCGGAAGCGTCGTCCAGCAGCACGTCGAGGTCGTCGTCGGCCAACGGGTAACTCACCCGCACCGAACCCAGGAACGCCCCCGCCAGACAGTTGGCCTGAAGCTCGCTACGGCGCGTCCAGGTGTTGCGGCCGGCGTCGTCCTCCTCCAACTGGCGCTGTTCGTGGTAGTACTCCAGCAGCCCGGACTCGCCCTGCACGTGGTGGGCGTACTCGTGGGCCAACAGCGACGCGTACACCACGCTCTCCTCGGCCCCGTTCCACTTCTCGACCACGTCCTCGGTACCGATGTAGATGGCACCTCCGGCACGGCAGTAGAAGGCGCCGGCCGCCGAGGGATAGGCGCGGCACGGGCTCACCCCGGGCTCGGTCCAGAACACCCGGTCCGGTGGGCTGAAGGCGATCCCGGCCCGTTCGAACTGGGTCTGCCAGACATCGTCCAGACAGTCGGCGACCTGGTTCAGGAACACCTCCATCGAGGCCGGTTCGTCCACGTCCACGTCCGGTACCGGGCACGGCAGGGGGCTCAGCCTCCCCGTCTCGTACAGCGGATTGGCGAGCAACGCCACCTCCCCGCTGGGCCGGTCCGGCACCGATCGGCCCGGCAACCCCAATTGCCCGGTGGGGGAGTCCGAGAGCGAACCACCCTGCCCGGGCTTGTCCTCACCGCTCTCGGCGCGCTCCAGCACGGTGTCGACCCCGGTCCCCGTGTCCTTTTGAACGGTGGACCACGACAGCAGCGACAACGCCAGTACGGCCACCAGAAGGCCACAGACCACGCTGAACACCCGACGGTTGTTCCGGTGCATACGGCGCGCACGCGCCAGCCGGGAGGACTCGTCCGGTCCGCCGTGGTCCCAGGCCGCGCTCACCGCACCAACTCCTCGCGGGCCTCCCACGTGTTGCAGGCGGCCGGATCCATGCGATCCCACCCGTGCGCGGTCCACAGTCTGCCGTTCTCCGCGGAACCGTGCGTACCGGTGCCCTCGTGGTCGGAACGGCGGACGACGTCGTCGAGGATGTTCTCCCGCTCACTCTCCTGGTAACCCAGCGACCCCTCGGCGGAGCCGACGAACACCCCGCCCAGACAGTTGGCCTGGAGCTCGTTGCGCCGGGTCAGCTCGTCGGCGGTCTCGTCGTCGGAGTTGGCCCGCAGGGCGTGGAACTCGGCGAGCATCCGCGACTGCCCCTGCACGTGGTGGCCGTACTCGTGGCTGAGCAGGAACGTGTACGCCTCGGGTTCCTCACTGCCGCCCGAAGCCGCCACGATGTCCTTGACCCCCAGGTACAGGCCCTGGTTGGCCTGGCAGTAGAACGCCGCGGTGCCCTCGCTCGGGAAGGGGCCGCAGGGACTGTGTCCCTCGTCGTACCAGTAGATCCGGTTGGGTGAGTCGAACGGCAGCCCGGCCTCGTCGAAGTAGTCCGCCCAGGCCGTGTCCAGACAGTCGGCGATCGCGTGCACGAACACCTCGACCGAACGAGGGTCCCGCTGGTCCAACGACGGAGGGGAGCACGTCACCTCGCCCAGCTCACCCGCCGCGTACAGCGGGTTCTGCCCGAGTGGGTCGTCGATCGGCGCGTCCGAGTGGTCGGCCGGCCATCCCTCCGAGTCCGCGGACATCAACTCCGTGGGATCGGTACCGACCGGGTCACCCCAAGCCGGTTCGGCGCCGGGAAGCATCGCGGAGATCGCGAGGAACCCGGTGAATCCGACCGCGGCCAGTCCCGTACCGAGGGACAGGGACACACCCAGCCCCATCCGCTGTAGGAACCCACGACGCTCCGCCCAGGGATCGAGGTCCGGGTCCGGTCGCGGTCGCCTCACCACACGCCCACGTCCATCCGTCTCAGGGCCGTTCGGAAACACCGGACCACGACGTCGCGGAGGGTGCCCCGTGGGCACGGTCCGAGGGAAGACCGGATAGGCTCTCGCGTCATGTGGTGGGTCGGCTCCCTGCGCGGGGCCGTCGCTTGGGCGACGGCCCTGCTCGTGTTCTCCTCGCTGGTCACAGCGGTCACCGTGGCGTGGCCGAGAGAGGAGGCGCACGCGGCGGCGGCCGCACCGATCACCACAGTACCGGGGCACGCTTCGGCGAAAACCTTGCCCCATGCCGCCAACGAGGGTTCCATCACCAACCAGATCACCCTCGAACTGGACCGACACGGCGTACTCGGCGGCGAGGAGGACATTCGTTTCGAGGGGGAACCCCCCGAGACCTTCACCCGCGCGCTGACCTCCACGATGATCTACGACACCGATCACGACCGTCGGTTCGAGGTCGACGACGTCACCGCGGTCGACGCCGACGGCGCCACCCTCGACATCGAGACCGAGGAGACCGGTGGCGCCCTGCTGGTGCGGATCCCCACCGCGGACACACGAGGCGTGCGCCTGTCCTATCGGGTGGGCGGCACCATCAGCGAGGTCGCCCAGGGCGTCCAGTTGGAGTGGAGGGCGGTGGGCGCCTACAGCCACCCGGTTCGCACCACCGACGTCACCGTCAACGCCCCCCTGCCGCCGGAGGCCCTGTCCTGCCTGGCGGGCGAACCCCGCAGCTCCATGTACTGCACCGCCTCCGACATGGGCGGCGAAGCGGTCGTCGCGCACTTCCTCCAGGCCGACATGGGCCCGGACGACCGGCTCGACATCGTCGTGAACTACCCGCCCGGCACCGCGGAGGGCGAACCCATCCTCACCCGACGCTGGTCCCTGGCATCGGCCTTCGCGGTCACCCCGGCGACCGGAAGCGTCTTCGGTCTGTTGTTGCTGGTCCTGGTGGGCGGCCTGATCGCCCTGATCCGCATCCGAGGCCGTGACGAGCGCGCGTTGCGCCAAGAGGCCTCCCAGGGCGACCACGCCCCGATCGAGCCCGGCGAGCACGGTCGTCTGCGCTTCCACGCCCCCGACGGTGTCCACCCCGGCCAGATCGGCACGCTGGTGGACGAACGCGTGGACATCGCCGACCTCACCGCCGGTGTCCTGGACCTGGCCGTGCGCGGATACATCCGGGTCGAGGAACTTCCGCACGAGCACTTCACCTCGGTGGACTGGCGGCTGGTCCGCCTGGACGGCCCCACCGGGGAGAACCTGCTGGCCTCCGAGTGGCTGCTACTGGACGCCCTCTTCGGGGAGAAGCGCACCGTGCGCATGTCCCAACTCGCCTCGCCTCGGCACTCCCCGGACTTCCCCACCAGGATCGACCGGGTCCGGGACGAGCTGTACCAGGACATGGTGCGACTGAAGTGGTTCTCCCGCTCACCCAGCCGGGTCCGCGGCGTCTGGACGACGGTCGGGATGCTCACCACCGCGGTCGGCGTCCTGTCGACGATCCTTCTCGCGGTGTTCACCCACGCCGCCTTCACCGGGCTGGCCGTCGTCATCGCCGGCGCGGCCATCACCGCCGGCGCCCAGTACATGCCCGCGAAGACCAGACTGGGCAGCTCCGTGTACGCGCACACCATGGGTTTTCGCGACTACCTGCTGAGCTCGCGCGCCCAGACCGTGCCGTCAGGGCAACGAGTGGAGCTGTACTCGCGCTACCTGCCCTACGCGGTGATCTTCGACGACGTGGAACGTTGGGCCAACATCCTGGCCGGCGCCGCCATCGCCGACCTCGAACCGGAGGAACTCGACGGCGACGGCCTGCACTGGTACACGGGCCCGCGGGAGTGGCGGATCGAGGACTTCACGGACTCCATCACCACGTTCGTGTTCACCCTCACCGGTGTCATCACCAACACCCGTCGCACCGGGCTGCTCAACCAGCTGCAACGATCGAGGTAGGAACGTCCCGGCCAGGGGCCACGAGAGTCGACGAGAACAAGAGGGGGAGCCCATGCGCGCGGTCGTGCAGCGGGTGTCGCACGCTTCGGTGACGGTGGACGACGAGGTCGTCGGGGAGATCACGCGGCCCGGGCTCATGGCGCTCGTGGGCGTCACCCACACCGACACCGAGGCCGAGGCCGCCAAGATCGCCCGCAAGCTCTGGACCCTGCGGATCCTGGCGGACGAGCAGTCCTGCTCGGACATCCAGGCCCCGTTGCTGGTGGTCAGCCAGTTCACCCTCTACGGAGACGCCCGCAAGGGCCGCCGGCCCACGTGGCAGGCGGCGGCCCCGGGGCCGGTCGCCGAACCCCTCGTGGACGCCGTCGTCAAGGAACTGCGCGAACAGGGAGCCGAGGTCGCCACCGGGGTGTTCGGTGCGCGGATGTCCGTGGACCTGACCAACGAGGGGCCGTTCACCGTCGTCCTGGAGGTGTGACCCGGGCGATGACGTGAGCCGGGGCGGGCAGGTCGTGGCGCAGGTCCGGGGTGGTGACCGGCGGGTCGAACACCGTGCGCATCGGCAGCACACCCGCCCAGACCGGGGTGTCATGGTCCTCCGGATCGTCGGACGGCGGCCCCGTACGCACCTTCACCGACGCCTCCTCCAGCGACAACGCCAGCACCCGGGTCGCCGCCGACTCCTTGACACTCGGCCGACGCACCACGTCCCACCGGCCCGGTGCCGCCTGCTCGGTGGTGGCCCGTAGCGCCGCCTCGTGTTCGTTCGGGTCGGTGACCACCCGAGGCGTCCCGAAGACCATCGCCGACCGGTGGTTCATCGAGTGGTGGAAGGCCGACCGCGCCATCACGATCCCGTCCAACAAGGTGACCGTCACGCACACCTCACCGATTTCGCGGAGGAAGCGGGCGCCGGTGGATCCGTGAAGGTAAAGGGTGTCGCCGATCCGTGCGTAGCCGGTCGGCAGTACACGGGGAGCGCCGTCCACCACCACGCCCACGTGGCAGACCAGCCCCTCGTCGAGGAGGTCGTAGAGCTCGGAACGGTCGCTACGGGCCTTGTGTTTCCCCCGCTTGATCCGGGTGCGTTCGGTGGGGGAGAGCGTGCGTTCGGATTCGGGAGCGGATTCGGATTCGGATTCGGTGGAGAGCATGCGTTCACCGTAGAAAGAAAGTGGATACCCCGACCATGGCCACTTTCCGCCTATAACGAAGGACCACTTTGCCTCGTCGCCTCGCCGACCCCCCGATCCACCTGGACCGTTCCCACTCCACCCCGCTCACCACTCAGCTGGCGTCGGAACTGCGTACGGCCATGACCACCGGGGTGCTCCGTCCCTCCGAACGGCTCCCCTCCAGTCGCTCCCTGGCCGCTCAACTCGGGGTGAGCCGCACCGTCGTCACCGACGCCTACCAACAGCTCTACGCCGAGGGATGGTTGGAGGGCAGGCACGGCTCGGGCACGTTCGTCGCCGAGCACGAACCCCTCGCTCCGCGCACGACGCCGGCCCCCCGCGGCGGCCTGCCGTCGCCCGAGGGCCGCCCCGCTCGAGAACAGGTACGCGGGGAGGGCCGTGTCGACCTGCGACCCGGAACGCCTTGGGTGCACGACCACGACCGGGCCGCCCTGCGCCGCGCGTGGCGGCACGCCGCCGGGCACGCACCCGACAGCGTCCCCGACCCGCGTGGACGGCCCCGGCTCCGCGCGCTCCTCGCCGAACACCTGCGCCGCGCCCGCGGCATCCGTGTCGGCTCGGAGAACCTCATCGTCACTCGCGGGACCGGCAACGGGCTCGACCTGGTCGCGGCCCTGCTCGGACCCGGCACCCGCGCCGGCGTGGAGGACCCCGGCTACGGGAGGGCCCGGTCCATCCTGGCCGCCCGCGGCGCCCACATCGTGCCCTGCCCCGTCGACCGCGACGGACTCCGCACCGACGACCTGCCCGACGACCTCGGCCTCGTCTACACCACCCCCGCCCACCAGTACCCGCTCGGCGGACGACTCCCCGTACCCCGCCGCGAACGGCTCCTGACCTGGGCGGCGCGTACCGGCGCCCTGGTGGTGGAGGACGACTACGACGCCGAGTTCCGCTACGACGTGGCGCCCCTGCCCGCCCTGTACGGACTGGACCCGGCACGGGTGGTCCTGCTCGGCACGCTCTCTAAGACCCTCGACCCCGACCTGGGCATCGGCTGGATCGTCGCCGACCCCGACCTCGCCGACCGCCTGGCCGCTGTGCGAGCCGACCTGTCCGACCGCACCAGCGGACCCGTCCAGGCGGTGACCGAGTTGCTACTGGAACGCGGCGACCTCGACCGACACCTGCGTCGGATGCGCCGCGAGTACGCCCGCCGCCGCGCACTGCTCGTGGAACATCTGGGGGCCCACCTGACCGGGGACACCGCCGGACTGCACGTCCTGCTCCCCCTACCGGAGAAGGCGGTGGCACCGGTGATCGAGGCCGCCGCGGCCGAAGGGATCCTGGTCGAGGACACCAGCCGGACCAGCCACGCGGAACCTCGTGTCCACGGACTCGTCATCGGCTACGGAGCCGCCACGAGGCCGGACCTGCGGCACGCCTGCGAGGTCCTCGCCCGCGCAGTGCGAAGGCACACCGAAAGTCCCGGGCGGTGACGAAGCAGCCGCCCGGGACACGGGAGGTCGAAGCTCGGTGGAGTACCGGCGCGGGGAATCCGAAGGGGGACCACCCGTGCCCGGAGCTACTCCACCTCGACGGTCACCGGCTCGAACTTGTAGCCGAGCCCGCGCACGGTGACGATGTACCGGGGGCTGCTCGGGTCCTCCTCGATCTTGGCCCGCAGCCGCTTCACGTGCACGTCCAAGGTCTTGGTGTCACCGACGTAGTCGGCGCCCCACACCCGGTCGATGAGCTGCATCCGCGTGAGCACGCGCCCGGCGTTGAGCAGGAGCACCTCCAGCAGCTCGAATTCCTTCAGGGGCAGCTGCACGTTGTCGCCGAGAACCGTCACCACGTGCCGCTCCACGTCCATACGGACGGGGCCGGCCTCCAGGATGACGCTGGTCGGTGCCTTGACCTCGCCCCGGCGGCGCAGCACCGCGCGGATCCGCGCCACGAGCTCGCGGGAGGAGAACGGCTTGGTCACGTAGTCGTCGGCGCCCAGCTCCAGACCGACGACCTTGTCGATCTCGGAGTCCTTGGCGGTGAGCATGATGACGGGGACGTTGGACTTCTGGCGAAGGGTGCGGCAGACCTCGGTGCCGGACAGTCCCGGCAGCATGAGGTCGAGCAGTACCAGGTCGGCCCCGGTCCGGTCGAAGGTCTCCAACGCCACGGTGCCGGTGGGGGCCACCGCGACCTCGAAACCCTCCTTACGCAGCATGTACGACAGGGCGTCGCTGTAGGACTCCTCGTCCTCTACTACGAGTACACGCGTCACTGTGCCGTCTCCTGGTGATTGTCGTTCCGGGACGTGTCGAACTCCCGGCTCTCCGGTCTGGGCAGACGCAGAGTGAACGTCGACCCCGACCCCTCCTTGCTCCACACGGTCACTTCTCCACGGTGGTGGGTCATGATGTGCTTGACGATCGCCAGGCCGAGACCGGTACCACCGGTGGCCCGGCTTCGAGCGGCGTCCACACGGTAGAACCGCTCGAAGATTCTCTCCAGATCCTGTTGTGGGATCCCGATCCCCTGGTCGGCGACGCTGATGTCCACGCTCGACCGGGCGACCCCCACTGAGACCGCCACCCGGGTGTTCTTCGGGCTGTAGGCGACGGCGTTCGTTATCAGGTTACGCAGGGCGGTGCCGAGCATGGCCTCGTCACCCAGCACGGTCAGCCCCTCGGCACCGCTGCCGACCAGCTCGATCCCCTTGGCGTCGGCGGGCATGCGCGCCGCGTCGATCGACTCCTCCACGATGGACTCCACGTTCACCGGAACCGGTTCGGCGATCGGTTCGGCGCCCTGGATACGGGAAAGGGTGATGAGGTCCTGGATGACGGCGGTCAGACGGGAGGCCTCGATCTGCATGCGCTCGGTGAACCGACGGACGGCCTCCGGGTCGTCACTCGCGTCCTGTACGGTCTCCGCCAATAGGGACAGGGCACCCACCGGGGTCTTCAACTCATGCGAGATGTTGGCCACGAAGTCACGACGGACCGCCTCCAAACGACGGTGTTCGGTCTGGTCCTCGGCCAGGACGAGCACCAGACCGGTGCCGCCCAGCGGTGCCACCCGCACGGCGAAGGACGTGGCGTCGGGGCCGAACTTGCGGACGGCGACCTCGATCGAGGTCTCACGGATGACCCCGTCCCGACGAACCTTGCGGGCCAGCGAGAGGAGTTCGCCTATGACCAGTTCCTCGCCACGGACGATCCCGAAGGCCCGGGCGGCGGAGGAAGCACGCAGGACTCTGTCCGCGGAGTCCAGGACCACGGCGGAAGAGGGGAGGGCGGAGAGTACCTCCGCGATCCCCGGGGGGAGGCCGTTGCCCTCCTGGCGCGGACGCGGTTCCAGTTGTTCCGCGCGCGACCGGAAAAAGCGACCGGCGACGATGACGCCCATGACGACGCCCAGCACGAGTCCGATGATGCCGGTTACGGCGGCGAGAAGTTCACCTTGCACGATTCGATCGTAAACGTGCCGACCAGGGCTTTACTCGGCAAGGGCACGCGACACAACCGAGGTTCTTCAATCGTTCACCGACTCTTGGCCGATCCTTCAAACTCACACTGGGAGCATTGACCTTATGCGCGATACGTACCACGAGGACCTTGACAGCCTGAGCGAACGCCTCGTCGAGATGACCAGGCTCGCCAGGCACGCCGTCGCGCGTGCCACCACCGCGTTGTTGGACAGTGACCTCACCGCCGCCCAGGAGGTGATCTCCGGGGACGAGGCGATCAACCGACTGGACCAGGAGATCGAGGACACCGCCTTCAGTCTGATGGCGCGGCAACAGCCGGTGGCCTCCGACCTGCGGACCATCATCACCGCCCTGTACATGCGTGGTGACCTGGAGCGGATGGGCGACCACGCCGTCCACCTGGCCAAGATCGCCCGCCGTCGACACCCGGACTCGGCCATCCCCAAGCCGGTTCGCTCGATCGTCCTGGAGATGGGTCACGAAGCCGAGCTGCTGGTCACCAAGGCCGGAGAGGTGATCCTGGAGAGGGACCCCGACACCGCTCTGGAACTGGACAAGGACGACGACAAGATGGACCGGCTGCGGCGCAAGCTGCTGCAGCGCATCCTCGCCCCGGGCTGGGAGTACGGGGTCGAGGCGACCATGGACGTGACCCTGGTCGGGCGGTTCTACGAACGTTACGGTGACCACGCGGTGCACGTCGCCGACAACCTGATCTACATGGTGACCGGAGAGAAGCGCGAGGATTACGAACCCGAGGAGTAACACCCTCGTAGGTCGTCATCCGACGTCATCGGGCCCTGGGGCTTTCGTGTTCCGGGGCCCTACGCGTGCGCGGGGGAGAACGGGGGAGAACCAGGGGATGGCACGGGGGGATGTGGGGGGAGGGCTTGACGCGGGCTTGACTCCGGGGGCGGTCTGGATCCGGACGAGTCAACGTTGGATCAGCCCCGTCCGAAATCGTGATCTAAATCGCTACGAGCGCTCGCGGGGCGTGTTCGTGCGAGGGCGAACCCTACCCCAAGAAGGTAGCCCTGATGTCACGCTTCGGCTGGCCAGCGGGGGTTCCAGCCCTCTTTGAGATGTTCCGATCAGGCATCCGAGGCTGCTCGGGTACACTTTGTCAAGCCCTAAAAAGTGTGGCTTGACCTGCGTGTTCGCAAAGCTAATAGGTACGTTAAGTCACAGATTCATGGTATCCTTGGTGTAGCGGAAGGGGTACCTGTCACATGGCTTTCAAGGTCGGCGACACTGTTGTCTACCCCCATCATGGGGCTGCTCGTATTGAAGCGATCGAGACTCGCACTATTAAGGGCGAGGACAGAACCTACCTCGTTCTGAGGGTTGACAAGGGCGATCTGACGGTGCGAGTGCCGGCTGCGAACGCCGAGGATGTCGGCGTTCGTGACGTGGTGGGGCAGGAAGGCCTGGACAAGGTCTTCGAGGTGCTGCGGGCACCGCACACCGAAGAGCCCACCAACTGGTCGAGGCGCTACAAGGCGAACCTGGAGAAGCTGGCGTCCGGCGACGTCAACAAGGTCGCCGAGGTCGTGCGTGACCTGTGGCGCCGGGACAAGGAACGTGGTCTGTCCGCCGGTGAGAAGCGGATGCTCGCCAAGGCGCGGCAGATTCTCGTCAGTGAACTCGCGCTCGCGGAAAAGACCAACGAGGACAAGGCCGAGGCCATCCTCGACGACGTTCTTACAGGCTGATAGTCGCGGAATCACATAATTCATGACGAAAATGCCTCGGGTGGGCGTCGGAACCGACGTCCACCCGTTTTCTCCTGGAAGAACACTTTATCTCGCCGGTTTGGAATGGCCCGGTGAAGATGGTGTGAGTGGCCATTCCGATGGTGATGTCGCCGCTCATGCCGCATGCGACGCGTTGTTGTCCGCCTGCGGACTCGGTGATCTCGGATCCAACTTCGGAACCTCCGATCCTCGGTGGAAGGGTGCCTCGGGCGTGGCTCTGCTCACAGAGACCGTCACACGCGTGCACGCCGCCGGTTTCGAGATCGGCAACGTGGCCGTCCAGATCATCAGCAACCGCCCCAAGTTCGCGCCCCGGCGTGACGAGGCGGAGAAGACGTTCTCCGAGGTCGTGGGCGCGCCCGTGAGCATCTCGGCGACCACCACCGACGGCTTGGGCCTCACCGGCCGTGGTGAGGGCATCGCGGCCGTCGCGACCGCCCTCTGCGCACCCAGGGACTGAACCGAACGCACACCACCTGTGGCCTCCGCACCCGATCGGGTGCGGAGGCCACACGTGTTCGCCCAGGGAGGGGCCGGTGGAGGCGAGGGAGTGGTCCGAGCGGTGAGCGAGGCGGCCGGTGGAGTTCCGGTGGGGTCGGGGGTGGGGCGGCAGGGGAGCAGGAACAGGGGCAGGGCAGGGACAGGGGCCAGTGGGCCTGTATCCGGCCCATGACTCCAGCCGCGTCCCTAGGCCCGAAACCCTCCTGAACTGGTGCGAGTGCGGACTACTTCTCCCGGCGGGAAGCCGCGCGCCAGGATTCATCAGGACTCGCGGGGCCCATGGGGATTCGCCGGGACTCGTAGGGACTTGCAGGGGGCACACAAGGCCCACAGAGACTTGCGGGGGCTTACAAGGGCTTACAGGGGCTTGCAGAGGCATACAGGGAGTTGTCCACAGGCTCGTTCCCTCGGCCTGGTGGTGGGGCATAGGGGCGTGATCCTATTGATCTTGGGGGAGCCTCTGGTTTCGCCGGTTTCGTGCTGCCCGGGGGTTGTTTTGGTAGGGCGCCTCAGGCCGTGATCCCGCGGGTGGTTGGGCGTTGCTCGGGAATGTGGGTGGGACGCCTGCGGGCGGGAGCCCACCTGTTCACGGGGCGGGTGTGGGGTGTGTTGGGGGCGCCCCAGCTAGATAGCCCTTGGGTGGTTGGGCGTTGCTCGGGTGTGTTCTCCCTCCTTCCCCGCCGCGTGATTGTTGCCGCCCGCACCGCACGCGTCAAGGCGATGGTGAGTGCTCTGAC